>JBGGOQ010000003.1 GCA_041320695.1 Caldicellulosiruptoraceae bacterium PP1
ATTTATTAATAAGCATATCTAATGTGTAAATATAATGCAAAAATTTATCAACCAAAACCTTTTTATCAGGTTCAAATCCTTCATCAATAACACCAATATTTAACATAGCGTTAACTTCAAAATAATACTTAGGATTTAGGTTTTCATTTTTTATTATTTTGCTAAATGACATAGTATCACTTTTAATGCCTTTTTTCTCTTCAAATACCTTTGCCAAAATAAATATTATATCTTGAGCAGTTAAGTTGTTAATATTATTTATATATTTCTCAGTTGAGAAATTGAAAACTCTATCTGTTACATCTTTCAATGTAATGAAATCAGTATACGCATATACCTTTGATAAATAATCTTGCATATTGTATTTATTACAAATCTGAATAACTTCATCTTTATATGGGCTAAAGTCAATTTCATTTGTAGAAGATTTCATAACACCAAAATCTCCAGGTTTTGTAACATCAAAACTTACATACATGGAACCTTGAATATTTTTATATACTTCTACCTTTTTCCAGTTGTTAAAAATGATAGGTACCCTTATCTGCTTTAAATCTCTAACCGGTGTAGAATAATATAATATTACTGTTATTGGATTTTTAAAATCAGAAAATATTTTATCACCAGATAAATAATAATTTGCCCAAACTTTTAAATAAACCGGTTTTGAGTCTAATTGGTAGCCTGATAAAGGCACTTTGTAGTCAGAAAAACCTACTTCAATGTATATATTTACATATCCTTTATCAATTTTATTTGTATTTGCATTGTTTTCAATAACATCAGTACACAATGCATTTGGAGGAATAATAAAATTTGAATCATAAAACTTTACTATAATATTTCTTTTATATTCAATTAATTTTTGAACCACCCTAAATCCAAACTGAACCTTAGCTTTTGGAACTTTGTATGTTGCTTGTGTAAAATCAATTATAAAATCATCATTCCCTGATCTTTCTATATAATCAAGAGCATTGGTATCATTTACATATAAATTATATATTTGAGTTGAATTTTCCCAAACAACTAAAACTTGTTTTAATAATTTAGTTATCTTGTTTTGATCTTGCTCTTTCTGTAATGCCTCTTTCTGTTCATTATCAAAATCTAATTGATTAAATAAGGTTCTAGCTGCTAAAACATCACTTGGTATTGATACCTTTCCTGTAGGAATGTGGAAACTTCTAACCTTTATATAATAAAGTGAATTTGATTTAAGGTTAAGTATTGTATAACTAAATAAAGCCTTACTTGTACTAATTGTTGTTAAAGAGGGTAAATTACCTTGATAAATAAGGCTAAAATCATCTTGTTCCTCTTTTTTTACAAATATCTGAAATCCAAGATTAGGATTTCCTTGCCATTGTATTGTAATACTATGTCCGTCAGTTCCTCTTGTATATACTATTAAGTTTTCTGGTTTATCTGAAAGACTAGTAGTAACAGCAATAGTCCCCCATAATGATTCACCCTCACCTTCAATTGCCTTAATTGAGTAATAATAAACAGTATTCGGAGCAAGATTAGCATCAGCAAATTTAGGAGTAACATTTTTAAATAATACTCCAAATAATTCTGGGTTAGTAATCCCTTGTGGTATTTTACTTTCAACAAAAACAATGTTGCCATTTGAATTTTGAGTATAGATATCAACTTTCTTTTTCAGCGTATTCACAATATAATCTATTGTTTCAGAAATACTTCTTTTACTATCGTCAATGGGCCTTAATGTCCTTAAAATTGTATACTTTTGATTTGGTAATATATCCCATCTTAATACAACAGATGTTTGCGTAACTGCTCCATCTGCATCATCGATAATAAAATTATTAGGAATGTTAGGCCTTGAAATATTAACATCACCTGTTTTGGGTATTTTTGTAGCTATAAAGAATGCTTTACTAAATTCAGAGATATATTCTTTATCATCAATTTTAGCTATTACTTTAAATCTTATATAATAAACAGTATTACTTTTTATATTTAACCCATTTAAAATATTTGAATTATCTAAAAGAATGTTTGAATTATTCTGATTTAAAGTATCCTCATCAACTGTTAAAGCTAATTTGAAATTATTTAAATCTGCCGAATTTTCTGAAATATAGACAGAATAAAATATTGTTGCATTAACTCCAGAAGTAATAAAATTTTCTTTATTTACAGGCAAAATATTGGCTGTTATAGAGTAAACATCAGAAAAAACATAAGCATAGTCAACTGTAGGAACTATTATTTTATTTTCTGACTTTGTTGTAGCAACGGCTACAACTGAAAAATCTGATCGTCTTTTAGTTTCTTCATTTACAACCCTTATTTTAAAATAATAAACACTATTAGGTTTCAAATTATCTATATCATAAGAATAAATGTTTGTTGAAGCATCAAAGGTAAAATCCAATCCATTTAATCCTCCAAAAGACTTATCACTCAAATCAGGATCATTATAAATAAGGTTATATACTGTCGGATCTCCATTTGTATCATAATAATCTTTATAAGTATCAGAATACCATATTTGATAAACAAGATCAGAATCATCTTGTAACGGCTTTTCAAAACTTATTCTCAATTTTGTACTACTAATTGTTGCTACATTAAATTTATTAATAACTGATGGAACATCAGCAAGGCTCTTTACTGATACCTTAATAATTTGTGATGGAATTCTCATCTCTCCATCTGCAAATATTGCTTCCACTCTAAAGTAATAATAATCAACATTCATAGAAAGCCAAGGAACAAAAGCTTCATTTTGATAATATGTAGTCATTGCAAATATGTTTTGTGGTGGTAAATTGTCAATTGGTAAATCATTCTCATTTGTAGCAAAATAAGCTCTGTATTGAATTTCATTAACCTTATAACTTCCAGTATCAACTGGTGACCATTGAACCCTTACTAATGCTCCCAAATCGCCTTTTGTATTTGTTATCTCTGCTACTTTTGAAGCATTTATTTTCATAAGTGTAGGGCAATTAACATTAGTAAGTGGTTTATAATAAATATTTACATTATTGCTTTTAACAATATTGGGTTCCATATAAAGATAATACATTGTACCAGCATTAAGCTCTTTAGTTGTAAAACCATCATAAGAATCATAAAGTATAAAGCTAATTTGTTCATTTTGATTGTAAGCCTGTTGATATACAGAATCTAAAACAAGTGGTACTTGTATTGTATTTGAACCTGAGACTGTATATTTATATAGCTTTAAGTCATCTTTTGATATCATATATTGATTAGCATCACTTCTATCTTGCTTTCTACTAACAAATAGGTTATAACCATTAAAATTAATATCATCATTAAAGTTATTTTTTATCTCTGTCCATCTTATTTCAATCTTTGGTTTATCTCCACCACTACCAACTGGTGTTGGAAAATCTTCTAACGGAGAAGCAACCATTGAAAATTCAGTAATAACATATATGTAATTTGAATCAAAAACATCTCCGTTGGTGTTCTTAGCTTTTACTTCAATCTTATACATTGTTGATGACTTTAAATTGGTAAATACAAAACTATTTTGAATAACATCAGGTGCTATATATGAATAACCATTATTATCAGTTATTGATACATCATAAAATGCAGCACCTAAAACAGACTGCCAAGAAATTTCAATACTGCTTTGAGTAATCTTCAATACTCCATTTTGGTCCCTCACAACAGATATTTTTACCTGAGTAGCACTTAATGCTTTTGAAGATAATAAAAATATCATTGAAAATATTATTATTAATAATGTTAATTTTGTTTTCATATTTTTCAACCTACCTTAAATAGACTTGAATCAAATATTTTATCGGCATTTTTAGGTATATTTTTTATCATCACTTAATGGTAAAAAATAAGCCGGAATAGCCCGGCAAACTTCCTTATATGTATTTATCACTTCCAGTAAACTCATCAGGTTCTTTTTTTGAAATACCAAAATGGTACTCTATTGCCTCTTTTATTCGTCTTGAGGCAAATCCATCACCATATGGATTAACCGCATTTGCCATCATTAAGTATTCATCTTCTTTTTCATATAGTGTTGAAATTATTGAAACAATAGAATCTTTTTCTACACCAGCTACTTTAACTGTATTAGCTAAAACTGCTTCAGGTCGTTCGGTTGTATCCCTTAAAACAATAACAGGCTTACCAAGTGATGGTGCCTCTTCTTGTAGCCCTCCTGAATCTGTTAGTACTAAATATGAGCGAGCCATTAAGTTATGCATATCTTCTACATCTATGGGGTCAATTAACAAAATTCGTTCATTATTTGATAGTTTCTTGTAAACTACATCGCGAACGTTAGGATTTAGATGAACCGGATAAATAACTAAAACATCTTCATACCTTTCTACAATTTCTAATACTGCATCACAAATATTCTCAAGAGGCCTTCCAAAATTCTCTCTTCTATGTGCTGTCATTGAAATTACTTTTTTTGAAAAATCAATAGTATTTAGCTTACTTTCTTTAAAAACATAATCTTTTGAAACTGTTGTTTTTAATGCATCAATTACTGTATTTCCTGTAATAAAAACAGATTCTTCTGTAACACCCTCTTTTAATAGATTAAGTTTTGCCCTTTTTGTTGGTGCAAAATGTAAATCAGTAAGACATCCTGTTAATTTTCTATTCATTTCTTCAGGAAAGGGTGAAAACTTATTAAATGTTCTTAGCCCTGCTTCCACATGCCCTATTTTTATTTTTTTATAATATGCAGCTAAAGAAGCTGCAAATGTTGTCGTTGTATCTCCATGAACCAAAACTATATCTGGTTTTTCTTTTTCTAATACCTTTTCAAAATTGATTAAAACATCAGAAGTAATTGATGAAAGGCTTTGATTATGTTTCATAATATTCAAATCATATTGGGGGGCTATATCAAAAATGTCTAAAACTTGGTCAAGCATCTCTCTATGCTGAGCTGTCACACATACAATTGAGTTAATATCCTTACTTCTTTCCAGTTCTTTAACAAGTGGTGCCATCTTAATTGCTTCTGGTCTTGTTCCAAATACAGTCATTACTTTTATCATTTCTAATTCTCCTCTCTTGTGTTTATACCTTCCAAGTCAAACTTAGGTGTATATTCACTGGATGAAGATGATGAATCTTGGATAAATCCAAAATGAAGGCCCTTTTGATATGCATAATCTACAACCTTTTGATATTCTCTTTGGGTAAGTCCTCGCGAAATCTCTTTAAACTCTTTTGCCTTATAAGCTGGATAATATTGCGACATAAGACTTAGCATTACCTTATCTTTAAGATTATCTGAAATCCATTCTAAAACCTTAATAGAGTCTTTTGTGTGCATTGGTAAGACTAAGTGCCTAATAATTACTCCCTTTTTTATAATATCATTTTCTATTTTTACATCTCCAACCATCTCATACATCTTTAGTATTGACTTTGTTGCATATTCAAAATACTTTGGAGCGTTGGAATATTCTATAGCAACACTATCTGAATAATACTTTAGATCAGGTAAAAATACATCAACATAACCTTTAAGTATCTCTATCACTTCTGGTTTTTCATATGATGATGTATTATATACAATTGGAATATTAAGTCCATTTCTTTTTGCTAAATCAATTGCATCAATAATATAAGGTATATATATAGTTGGAGTAACTAAATTGATATTTTCCGCATTTTGTTTTTGAAGGTTTAAAAAGATCTTACTTAGTTTTTCAGTATCAATAAAAACTCCATATCTCATTATACTTATCTCATAATTTTGGCAAAATACACAACCCATATTACACCCTGAAAAAAATACAGTCCCAGACCCTTTATTACCAGATATACAAGGCTCTTCCCAAAAGTGCAAGAACGCCTTTGATACCTTTATACCATTTGCAATTCCACAATATCCTATTTGACCATCTAATCTATTTACACCACATTCACGTGGACATAATTTGCAGTTTTTTAGGAGGTTAGATGAAAGCATTTTGTCACCCCAAAATTCGTTTAATATACAAATTTATATCAGCAGGATTAAATACTCTTTCAATTCTATCATTCTCAAATATATATTTACTTACAGACTTAGCACCACAAGCATAAATATTATGTTTTTCCTGCATTATCATACAGTTATACAATCCTTCATACCCTTTTTTTGAATAACCAATATTTTCAAAATTGCCAATCATATTTTTCTGTCTATATAGATAGTACGGAAAATATTGGTGTTTTTTTAATTTGTTAAAGCTTTCATCAATGCAATAATTGGCATCTTCTGCAGACATAAAATTATAATTTTCTACTTCCATTTTTAATTTGCTTGATCTTTTTATAGATAATGTATGAATAGTAATTGAAGCGGGATTAAGTTCTATTACCTTGTTTAATGTGTTTAAATAATCTTCTATGTTTTCATCAGGTAAACCAATTATTAAGTCGCTGTTTATATTGTTGATACCAAATGCTCTTGATAGTTCAAATGCTTTTACTATGTCCTCAAAGGAATGATTTCTTCCTATTTTTGTTAGTGTTTCATTATTTGCACTTTGAGGATTAATACATATCCTTGTAATCCTGTCCTTCAAAACTTCGAGTATATTCTTATCAATTGTATCAGGTCTACCTGCTTCAAAGGTAATCTCATTAATATATTTCATATCTAAAATAGAAAAGATTCTTCTAAATATCCTTTCTATGTTATTTATTCCTATTGTAGTTGGGGTCCCACCACCAAAGTAAATTGCAACAATCTTCTTTTTATCCTTTTCAATCTGTTTTGCAATTTCTTCAATATGTTTTATTAATGCATCAGTATATTTATTAATAAGTTCAGAGAAATTAGATTCTATACAAGAAAACGAGCAATAAAGGCATATACTTGGACAAATTGGAATTCCTACATAAAGTGCTGCAGCATTATTCGGTATCGAATTAATTATATCTATTTCTTTTATAGCAACCTCAGTCAAGATATCTCTTTTTTTAGTACTTATTAAATAATCCTTCTCTAAAACATTAGGAATGTCATTTATATCTATTTCTTTTTTTATCAAATCATAAACTATTTTTGTAGGCCTAATGCCTGTTAAAATACCCCATGGTAAGTCCCTTTTTGTATATATTTTTAATATGTTGTATACTGCCTTGCCAAAAAGTTTTTTATCTTCACTTTGAATGTTAATAAAAGTGCCTTCAAGTTGATTTTGATAACCTTCTTTGTCATAAATTTTAATTGAAAACTTTAGTTCATCTATTATAGCTTCTACTTGTATATCAAATTGTTCTTTATCTTTTTTTACATTACAATCTGGAAAAAACGCCCTAATTAAATGTTCAAGGTCATAAGAGAATCTGTGAGAATTTATCTTATATGATATATTCAATTTCTTGCACTCCATTTTATATATAATTACTTATTTCATCTCGTATAGTAGTTGAAAATCCATGGCCTGGATATATTGTAATATCTTTATTTAATGTAAGTATTTTGGTTTTTATTGAGTTAATAATTGAATCATCATTGCCTGTAGGTAGATCAGTTCTTCCATAAGTATCCTTAAAAATAGTATCCCCTGAGAATAAGATTTTATTATCATACAAAAGGCACATACTAC
This sequence comes from Caldicellulosiruptoraceae bacterium PP1, assembly GCA_041320695.1. NCBI lineage: Bacteria > Bacillati > Bacillota > Caldicellulosiruptorales > Caldicellulosiruptoraceae > Caldicellulosiruptoraceae bacterium PP1. The sequence continues at coordinate 7,599 of JBGGOQ010000003.1, forward strand.
CAAAAGTATGCCCAGGTGTATGAATTACATTCAACTTAAAGTCATCAATATCAATAAATTCCCCATCATTAAGATATATATCTGCTTCAATACTTATCTCATCACCTATATGTCTTGATAAATTGAGCCTTGGATTATTAAGCAGTTCTTTTTCGTTTATATTTGCAATTATTTTTGTTTTAAAACGATTTTTTAAAAAGTGTGCTGCCATTATATGATCAAAATGCCCATGAGTCAAAACAATAGCTGAAACCTTTAGATTAAATCTATTAATTATGTTTTCAATCTTTGTTCCTTCATCACCTGGATCAATCACTATAACCTCTTTATCTGTCCCAAAAATGTAGCAGTTTGTAAGAAGCTCTCCTACAATAACCTTTTCTAAAAACATATATATCCCCCTCTACAAAGGCTTAAAAAGCCTTCTTACTATCTAAAATAATAGTAACAGGCCCATCGTTTAGAATATTTACATCCATATGAGCCTGAAAAATTCCAGTTTGCACATTTATATTATAACTTTTAAATAGTTCTATTACATTTTCATAAAGCATAGTTGCTACATCTTTTGGTGCTGCGTTCATAAAGTTTGGTCTTTTGCCTTTTCTTGCATCACCCATTACTGTAAAATTTGAAATAACCAATACTTCTCCTTTTATATCAAGTAATGAAAGATTAAATTTACCTTGTTCATCTTCAAAAATTCTTAAATTTATTATTTTGTCAACAAGGTATCTCGCATCTTCGATATCATCATCAATTCCTATACCAATTAATACACAAAGACCTCTATTTATTGAACCAACTATTTCATTGTTAACTTTAACATAAGCACTTGAAACACGCTGAACTACTGCTCTCAAAAATTTAGCCTCCTTTTACCCTTTGAACATCAAAGACGCTATCAACTTTTCTTAATTTCCTTATAACTTTTTCAAGCTGTTCAGTAGAGCTTACTTCAACAGTAAGATTAATATTAGCTATTCTATCTCTATTTGTTCTTCCTTGTATTGCTTTTACAGGCACTTTATTTTCGCCTAGTAGGTTTGTTATGTCCATCAAAATACCTGTCCTATCATTTGCCAATACATGAATTTGAGCATCAAATTTTACATCCTTTGTTACAAACCATTCTGCTTCAACAAGTCTTTCTGGCTCGCTCATATACTGTTCAATATTGGGGCAGTCCCTTCGATGTATTGAAACACCTCTTCCTCTTGTGATGAAGCCAATAACACTATCACCTGGGACTGGGTTACAGCATCTTGCAAATCTAACAAGAACATTTTAAACCCCTTTTACTAATACGCCATTATTAGTAGCATTTTTCACTTGCTTCGGTTTTTCAACTTGTATCTCTGGTTCCTCTGGCTTTAAGTACTTTTTAATCTCTTCTTTGATTCTTAATACAACTTTTCCTACTGAAATTCCACCATAACCAATAGCAGCAAGTAAATCTTCTATCATTCTAAATCCATATCTTGTAGCAACATTTTGCAAAACATCCTCTTTAAATGCATATTGCAAAGGAATATTAATCTTCTTTAACTCTTTTTCTAATGTATCTTTTCCTCTTTCAATATTTTCTTCTTTATTTTCTTTTTTGAACCAAGCATTTATCTTATTCTTTGCTTGCGGGCTTTTTACAATTTTGAGCCAATCTCTGCTTGGTCCATGAACATTAGGTGATGTAATAATCTCAACTATATCTCCATTTTTGAGTTCATAATCAATTGGAACTATCTTCCCATTTACTTTTGCTCCAGCCATTTTGTTACCTATTGCACTATGAATTGTGTATGCAAAGTCAATAGGTGTTGAGCCTGTAGGAAGATTTATAACATCACCTTTTGGTGTGAATACAAATACTTCATCAGAGAAAAGATTTATTTTAAGTGATTCCATAAATTCTTTAGCATCTTTAAGTTCCTTTTGCCATTCAAGGAGTTCCCTTAACCATGCAAACTTTTCATCATCCTCATTTGAATCAGTTCTTCCTTCTTTATATTTCCAATGTGCAGCAATACCATACTCAGCAGTTTTGTGCATATCAAATGTTCTTATCTGAACTTCGAAAGGTTCTCCTTGAGGTCCTATTACAGTTGTATGAAGTGATTGATACATATTAGGTTTTGGCATTGCTATATAGTCTTTGAATCTTCCTGGCATTGGTTTAAAAAGTGTATGTATTATACCTAAAACACCATAACAATCTTTCACTGAATTAACAATAATCCTTATTGCAAAAAGGTCATATATCTGTTCAAGTGTTTTACCTTGTTCTTTCATTTTTTTGTATATACTATAAAAATGCTTAGGTCTGCCATCTATTTGTCCTATCTCTATCTTTGACTCTTCAAGCTTTCTTATTATTAGATCGATTATGTTTTTAATGTATTCTTCCCTTTCAACCCTTTTTTTAGCAATTTTTTCAACAAGATCATAGTAACCTTCTGGATCTAAATATCTTAAACAAAGGTCTTCAAGTTCCCATTTTATTTTGGATATACCCAGTCTATGAGCAAGTGGTGCATATATATCAATGGTTTCCTGAGCTTTTTGTTTTTGTTTTTCAGGTGGAAGATATTTTAATGTTCTCATATTATGTAATCTATCAGCAAGTTTAATTAATATAACCCTAATATCTTTTGCCATCGCAATTAACATCTTGCGATAATTTTCTGCTTGAACCTCTAATTTACTTGTAAAAGTAAGTTTGCTCAACTTTGTGACACCATCCACAAGTTGAGCAATTTCACTACCAAATATTTGACTTACTTCATCAATTGATGCTTCGGTATCCTCTACAACATCATGTAATAATCCCGCAATTATAGTAGATATATCCAACTCTAAGTCAGCAAGAATCAATGAAACTTCTAATGGATGTATTATATATGGCTCCCCTGAATTCCTTTCTTGCCCATCATGCTTTTTTATTGCATATTCAAAAGCTTTATCAAGAAGATCTAAATCCTCTTTTGTAGAATACCTTTCGACAATCTCTTTTAATTTTTTATACCTATCAGGCAATTTATAAGCACCTCTATTTTATATAAGTGAGCTGTCAAATTGGACAACAGACCTTACATCATAGCCTTTAAGGCTCTCTCTACCATTTAGATAAGTAAGTTCAACTAAGTAAACTACTGCTGCCACTTTACCCCCAAGTGATTCAACAAGCTTTATATTTGATAATGTTGTCCCACCCGTTGCCAATAAGTCATCAATTATAATAACCTTTTGACCAGGTTTAATAGCATCTTCATGCATTTCTAAGGTATCTTTACCATACTCAAGTTGATAATCAACTGATACAGTTTTATATGGAAGTTTGCCTTTTTTTCTAACCAAAACTAACCCTTTATTTGATGCATAAGCAACTGGTGCACCAAAGATAAATCCTCTTGACTCTGGCCCTACAATCAAGTCAAAATCAATATCTGATATAAGTTCTATTAATTTATCTATTGCATATTTAAAGCTATCTTTATCTTGCAAAACTGTTGTTATATCAATAAAATCAATACCCTCTTTAGGAAAATTTAAAACATGTCTAAATTTATCCTTTAAATTCATTTATGTCTTCCTCCTAGCAAATAAAAATATTACGTTATAAGTATATCAAAATTATATTTTTTTTGCACATAAAAAATAAAAACCCTCAAATTCTGAGGGTTACAAATTCTTAAATATCTTTTTAAACCATGCCTCTTTATAAAATCTTGTTTTTAGAACCTCATAAATCTTTATCTTTAACTTAACAGGCATCTTGTCCATTGAGCCATAATATATTGCTAATTTGTATTCACTTTTTGAAAGCTCTTTTTTTAATTCATTTTTAGCACTATCAGGTAATTCCACTTTTGTTTCATCAACAAAACATAATGGCGGAAAAATGACACACCACCAATTTTTCCCTTTTGCTTCACCTAATTCAATCTTAACTGCATCATATGCACCTGCTGGAAATAAAAAACCATCATATATTCTATTTGGAAACTCAGCTTTGGTTACTAATAACTTTACAGGTATAGCAATACCTTTTTTTTCAAGAACCTTTTTAATAAACCTTTCAATATCCTCTTTATGTTTTATAATTTCATCAAGAATCTGTTGTTTCCCTTGCGTTAAATCAAAATTTGTATTAATGTAATCAATTAGATTATCACGAACATATAGTTTAATCTTTTGGTCACTTGCTTTATTACTATTTGCAATAATATGCAATCTTACACAATTTTTTGATAGGTCCTTTTGCAAATTATCAATACTTGCAGTATCTAATATAATGTAAGTTAATATAAAAATAAATAAGGAAATAATAATAGATATGAGCATTGCTGTTTTTTTACGCAGTGACTTCATTATATCCTCCAAAGTACTGTTTGTTTATATAATAGATTTTTCCCAAAAAATAATGAGGTATACATTATTATTGTGTTATACCACTTCTTCGAATATACACATGAGGTTCTATAACAACTTCTATGTTCTTAAACTCTTTATCCCAATTCTTTTCTAATTTCTTCCATATTTTAGGCTTATACTTTGATAATAAATCGCCAGCACCTATAATATCTGCATTATACTTATTTTGTAAAATATTTACTAAATCGTACCCTTGCCCTTTTATCCAGCTTGCTATGTTTTTTTGAATTTGCATTCTATTGCTATTATCCAATAGTTTAATGGTATTATTTAAAAAGAATTCACTTATTTCGCCTTCAACCTTAATTTTATAAGTTATTTTTATTTTCTTTTTAACATCTATGCTTTTACTTGTTGAAACATAGGTCAGTGTAAATGGGATATAATAGCCTTTATAAAAAACATTAATAACCTCATTTTTAATCTTATTCATCATCATAGAATATATAATTGTTTTATTTTCATCCAGCCAACCAACAAATTTATAATCTTTTATAACAGCAACACCACTTGATTTTAGCCATTGTATTCCCGGTTCTACCCTTGAAATTACTGCTACATTTCCATTTATTAATGTATTAGTAACTTCCCCAACTGTTGAACTATATGAGCGTCCAAAAATATTAGCATTTTTGCCTATCTGTGACAAAAAAATTCCTGTTATTGTATTTGTTAAAGGAATTGTGTTTAAAGTATCTCTTGCTGTTGTTTCTGATAAAAAGATTAGATTTGAGCGTCTAAAATCGTTATCCCTCATAACACCATCAATTGCTTCTCTGAAAAGCCTCTTATCATAAACAATATCTTTACCTAATACAATTACCTTTACATAACCAAAATATAGCCTTTTATCAATAAATCTTTGTAAGATAAACTTTGATGAATAAATGTTTAACGTAGGGACTGTAAAAACAAACCGAGGAGGTTCCTCTGGGCTAATTGCAGTATTTTTACCCAACATCTTTACATTTGGATATACAATTGTTATGGCATATCTATTATAAGTATCTGATGAGTAAAGCGGTTGTTTTACCTTTCTATTGGTATCTTTATCAATGCCTTCTTTATTTGTTTTTATATCTGGCTTTTTTTGTTCGGGTGAATAATTCATTTCTTGTTTCTCAATATATTTGGTAGTTTGATACTTGTTTAAATCTTTTACGTCATATTTATCTATTCCTATTGCAATAACATAACCTCTATCTTCTATCTCAACCCTATCCCAACAAGAGGTTAATAAAATAAGATTAATAATTATACATATAATTAAAATCTTTTTTATCAGTTTTTAGCACCCCTCTTTTTCAATTTGTTTTTAATAAGAAAGGTAAAAAAAGTTATCAAAGGTATAACAAATAAAACAGCTATCCCTAATGTTCTTGAATATATATCCTGATATTTTAAAGTTTCATTATAATTTGATGGTATTAGATTTATTATATATACTAATGGAATCTGAGCAAAAACAAAGAAGTTGTGCTCTTTGGTATTAAATATTCTAGCTAAAATAATTGCATTTATTATAATTGCAATTATTGTTGTTGTATAAGCAGAAATAAGCCAAAATGTTATTATAAATATCTCTGGTCTTTCTATTACAACCTCAAGTGCTGTTACATCACGAAGTAAGCTCATGGTTGGCCAACTCATAATTTGAAGCTCTTTTACTCCAAAGTCAGCTATGCTAAAAACTAATAAAAGTTCATATATAAAAAAAATAATTAGAAAACTAGCTAAACTATATTTAACAACTTTTTCTTTTCTCCTAATATAAGGAGATAGAAATAATATAATCTCATATCCAATAAACGAGAATATTGTTGTAAAACTACCTTTTACAATATCAGTCCATTTTGTAGTAAGTATTGGAAGTAAGCGAGTAAAATCCAGCTTACTGTATATAAATATTGTTAACAATGGTATTATGATAATAACAAGTGGCATTAAAATTTCACAAATCCTTGCAACTGCTTCTATACCATATCTTGTAATATACGAACAGGTAAATAAATAGATAATAATTAAAACCTCTACTGGTGTAAGTTCAAAGATAAACTCTTTTGTTGTATCAGCAACAACTCTTGCTTCAATAGCTATTAAGATAAGAAAATATATAACGTAAATAAATGAAAGTATAATACTGATAACTTTTCCAAAGGCATTGTTCATTATTTCGACAAGGGTTACATCTGGGTTCAACTGTGATACCTTAAATAGAAATAAGAAAAGCAAAACAGAAAGCAAAGCCCCAATGGTTAGTGATAGCCATGCATCTGTTTTTGCAAATTTTGTTATTGCAGCAGGCATTGTTAATATTCCAACACCAATTATTACAGATAGATTCAGTATAAACACCTGAAAACTAGAAATCTTATCATTATCATGTATTATCAATACATATCACCTACTTAGCTTTCTTGTTGATTCCTGATATAAATCATTCTTATCTTCTGCCTGGTACTTGAGAATATCGGTCTAGCCCATAAAAATCTTATAGGCATTTTTATAATTGAATCTTTATAATCAGCTAATTCAAATGATACAAAAGGTGAAAGATATGGAACCCCAAAGCTTTTCATCTTTGCAAGATTTGAAATAAATATAAAAGATACCATCAAAAATCCATATATACCTAAGATAGCTGATGCAATAATAAATAAAAATTTAATTAATCTAAAACCAATTGCCATATTATAGTTAGGTATAGCAAACGATGCAATTGCTGTTGCTGCTACTATTATTACCATTATAGGAGAGATAAGTCCTGCCTGAACCGCAGCTTGTCCTATTATCAAAGCACCAACAATTCCAATTGTTTGCCCAATTGGGCCAGGAAGCCTTAAACCAGCCTCTCTTAATAGCTCCAACATAAATTCCAAAAACAGTGCTTCAAGAAATACAGGCATTGGAACACCTTCTCTAGTTGCCGCAATAAAAAGTCCTAATTCTGGAGGTATGAGAGCAGGATTAAAAGAAGATATAGAAATATAAAGTGATGGCAATGAAACAGTCAAAATCACTGCAAATACTCTTATCAATCTAATAAATGTAGCAATATGCCATCTGTCATAATAATCTTCTGCATTTTGCAAATAAATCATAAAAGTTGCTGGAAGAACTACTCCTGTATTACTATTATCAGTAAGAAGTGCAATTCTCCCTTCATATATTGCTGCAACAACTTCGTCTGGTCTTTCAGTTGTCTGCAAAGTTGGAAAAAGGCAAATAATGTTATCCTCGATAAATTGTTCAATCATACCACTGTCCAAAATAGTATCAGTATCAATTGAGTTCAAACGCTTTTGGACTTCCTCTAAAACATCTCTATCAACTATATCGTCTATATAAACTATATATACATCTGTTTGGGACCTTCTACCTATTTTTATATTTTTGATTCTAAGCCTTGTATCTCTAACCCTTCGTCTAATAAGCATAGTAGAAAATCTTACTGTTTCATTGAAACTGTCTCTTGGTCCTCTTATAGCATTTTCTAATATGGGCTGTTGTATTCCTCTATTTGCCCAACCTCTTGTTGAAATTCTGATAATTTTATTGAAACCATCTACTAATAGTAATGTTTCACCTGATAAAAGGTCCAGAACTGCTTCTTTCATATTCAAATCCTCTTTTAAATCTGCTGTTGCAAGTAGTTCATAAAATATTATGTCATATATACTTTTATTATTTTGCCCTAAATCAATTTTCTTGCTCTCAATCATCATTGGATAAACTATTTGCTTATCAATTAGTTCTCTATTTACAAGTCCGTCAATATAGATTATAGATACATGAGTGTTAAGACAAATAAATTCTCTATATATAATATCATCATTATCTTTGAGTAAATTTTTTATATAATTTATATTTTTTTGTATTTCATTATAAATCTTTTTTTCTGATACAACATATTCCTTTGTTTCTTGTTTTTTACACCCTTGTAATCTCTCACGTTTTCTCTTAATTATGTTCCAAAAGTTCATGTTACACATCACCTCCTTAAATAAAAGAAATAACCAAGCCAATAACTATATAAGTTATACCTAAAATTGTTGCTGCTTTTAATTCTTTTTGAAGTTTTTTCTTCTTTAGTTCACCGCAATCGGCTAATAATATAAAAATACCTGAAAGAATAAATACAACATTTGAATAATCTTTTAATAAATCTATAACTTTGTTCATATTTCTCTATAAAATATTTAAAATTATCTACTTTTAATCTAAACATTTTTTTCATTTTTATACTTGCATTTTGTATACAGATATGTTAAAATCCATTCCATAAATACATTTGTTTTTAATAGGTGAACATATGTTAAAAAAAGATGCCGTATACTATATTGTTGAAGAAAGTGTTCTTCCTGAGGTTTTTCTAAAGGTTATAAAGGCTAAAGAGTTACTTTCGAGCGGAGTTGTAAAATCGGTTAATGAAGCTGTTCAAATAGCAGATTTAAGTAGAAGTGCATTTTATAAATATAAAGATTGTATATTCCCCTTTTTTGAAAGTTCAAGAGGTAAAATAATTACATTAGCTTTTGTTCTAAAGGATATACCAGGTATTCTCTCGAAGATTTTAAATATTATCTCATCAACAAATGCAAGTATACTAACAATAAATCAAAATATTCCATTAGGTGGAATAGCTACTGTTACAATATCAATAAAAACAAATGACATGAATAAATCAATTAAAGAATTAATTTCAGAAATTGAAACAATATCAGGTGTAAATAAGATTGACGTTCTTGGAAGAGAATAAATAAAAAAGGAGGTTAAAGTTATGGTTAAAATTGCAATAATGGGTTTTGGTGTTGTAGGATCTGGTGTATATGAGGTATTAACTAAAAATGCATCATCTATTGCAAAAAGAGCTGGTGAAGAAATTGAAATAAAATATATTCTTGATATAAGAGATTTTCCAAACCACCCTGCAGAAAAACTATTTGTGAAAGACTTTAATATAATACTAAATGACCCTGAGGTATCCATTGTCGTTGAAACAATAGGTGGTTTAAGTCCTTCTTTTCAATTTACAAAGTCACTAATCGAAAAGGGCAAACATGTAGTGACGTCAAATAAAGAGCTTGTTGCAAAACATGGCCCAGAGCTTTTAAAGCTTGCAAAATCCATGAATGTCAATTACTTTTTTGAGGCATCTGTTGGTGGTGGAATACCAATAATAAGGCCTCTCCAAAATTGCCTTGCTGCAAATCAGATAACAGAAATTGCTGGTATATTAAATGGAACAACAAACTATATCTTAACTCGTATGGCTAAGAATAACCTGTCTTTTGATGTAGCTTTAAAAGAGGCTCAAGAAAAAGGCTATGCAGAAAGAAATCCAACCAACGACGTTGAAGGGCATGATGCTTGTAGGAAGATAGCTATTTTATCCTCTATTGCATATGCAAATTATATTAATTTTGAACATATCTATACAGAGGGTATCACAAAACTTTCAAAAGAAGATATGATGTATGCTGACGAGTTAGATGCAACTATTAAACTTATTGCTATGAGTAAAAGGTTAAATAACAATACCATATTAGCAAAGGTAACTCCATTAATGATTAGTCAAAAAAGCTCTCTTGCTAATGTTGATGATGTTTTTAATGCAATTTTAGTTAAAGGTGATGCTATAGGTGACGTGATGTTCTATGGACAAGGGGCAGGAAAGCTTCCAACTGCAAGTGCTGTTGTAGGCGATGTAATTGATATTGTTAAACATATAGATAAGTCCTTTGTATATACATGGGGAATTAATCAAAACATTAAAGTATTGAGTATTTATGAAGTAGAAAGTAGATTTTTTGTGAGGGCTAAATATAAAGATTATTCAAAGGCAAAAGATGCTGTATCACTATTATTTAATGATTGTATGATTGTAAATACACATAAGAAAATAGGTGAAAATGAGTTTGCTTTTGTTACTTATGAGATGCCTGAAAAGGAATTTAATAATAAGATTGAACAATTTAAAAAATTGCCAGTTATTGATGATATTTTAAGTATCATTAGATATGATGAAAACTTATAATTAAACTTTGGAGGTAATAAAATGATTTCAGTCAAGGTGCCGGCATCTACGGCTAATCTTGGTGCCGGTTTTGATTGTATGGGGGTTGCTTTAAAATTATATAACATAATTGAAGTAGAAGAATGTGAAAGTGGTCTTCATATCACTTCATCACCTGATGATGAATCAATTGCAAAGGATGAATCAAACCTTGTGTATAAAGCAATGAAAACTGTATTTGATGAAGTTGGTTGGTATCCAAAAGGGCTAAAAATAAACCTCATAAATGAAATACCACTAACAAGAGGATTAGGTTCATCAGCTGCGTGTATTTCTGGTGGAATCTATGCTGCAAATCTTTTATGCGGTGGAAAATTAAGTGAAGAAGAAATGATTTTTCTTGCAGCTAAAATGGAAGGACATCCTGATAACTCGACACCTGCTATGATAGGTGGATTTGTAATAGCAGTTATGGATGAAAAAAAGGTTCATTATATAAAGTTTGTTGTCCCACAAAGGCTTAAGTTTGCAGTATTCATACCTGATTTTCCATTATCAACTGAGTTTGCAAGAAATATATTACCAAAGCGGATAGACTTTAAAGATGCTGTATACAATATTGGAAGATCAACCTTATTTGCTTCATCAATTTTGACAGGCTATTATGAATTTTTAAAAGAAGCTACAAAAGATAAGCTTCACCAGCAATATCGAAAAAAAATGATTCCTGATTTTGATAAAATTATAAATATTTCAATGGATTTTGGTGCAAAAGGATCATTTTTATCAGGGGCAGGTCCATCCATAATTGCACTAATTGATGAGAACTATGAAGAATTTGAAACTGAGGTTAATAAAAAACTTACTAAGTTAGTTAATAATTGGAAACTTCTTATACTTGATGCAGATAACAATGGTGCTAATGTTTTCTCTGTTCAAAGCAGAGTATTATAAATTAATGTCATTCATTCAAAAAATATAATATAATATTATGTATCATTATTTGTAGGATAAGGAGGGCATAAAATTGGGAATAGTAGTTCAAAAGTATGGTGGAACATCAGTAGCTGATAAAGAAAGAATATTCAGAGCAGCTTCCCGTGCTATTGCTGAGTATGAAAAAGGAAACAATGTAGTTGTAGTTGTATCAGCCCAAGGAGATACAACAGATGAATTAATTGAAAAAGCAAATGAAATAAATCCAAATGCCTCAAAAAGAGAAATGGATATGCTTTTATCAACTGGTGAACAGATTTCAATAGCACTTATGGCTATGGCAATTGAAAAGTTAGGTTATCCTGTAATTTCACTTACAGGGTGGCAAGCAGGGATTAAAACAGATTCACATTATTCCTCAGCGAGAATACGTGAAATAGATACTGAAAGGTTACAAATAGAGCTTGATAAGAAAAATATTGTTGTTGTTGCTGGTTTTCAAGGAATAAATAGATATGATGATATAACTACATTAGGTAGAGGTGGATCAGATACAACTGCTGTTGCTTTGGCTGCAGCACTAAAAGCAGACAAATGTGAGATATATACCGATGTTGATGGTGTTTATACGGCTGACCCAAGGGTTGTAAAAGATGCATCAAAGCTAAAAGAGATATCATACGATGAAATGCTTGAACTTGCAACTTTAGGTGCTAAGGTTTTACACAATAGATCAGTTGAACTTGCAAAAAAATATAATATACCTTTGGTTGTAAGGTCATCATTTAATAATAATGAAGGAACTATTGTTAAGGAGGTTAATAGCGTGGAAAAATTACTTGTTTCTGGTGTTGCTTGTGATAATGAAGTAGCAAGAGTTTCAGTTGTTGGTGTTGAAAATGTTCCAGGTAAAGCATTCCAAATATTTTCACTTTTAGCTAAGGAGAATATAAATGTTGATATAATTTTACAATCAATTGGAAGAGAAAAAACAAAGGATATATCATTTACAGTGAATAAAGGAAACCTAAAAAATACACTTGAGGTATTAAATAATAATCTTCATATTATTGGTGCAAAAGATGTTACTTATTCTGATACTGTTGCTAAGGTTTCTATAGTAGGAGCAGGTATGGTAAATAATCCTGGTGTTGCAGCTATGATGTTTGAAGCTTTATATGATGCAGGTATTAATATCGAAATGATTTCAACATCTGAAATAAAGATATCTGTTCTAATAGATAGTGTAGATGCTGATAAAGCAGTAAGAGCTATTCATGATAAGTTCAAATTAGGACAATTAAACAATGGAAAATAAATTTCAGAGGCTATCCTAAATCACAAGGATAGCCTCTTTTAAATTAATCAATTTTAATATTCTCATTATTTGTCATATTTTCAAAATCTTTTTTTAAAAGCCCCATCAAAATCTTGTCATGAAATTTACCATCAATACACTTTGCCTCTCTTAAAACCCCTTCAATCTTAAAACCGCATTTTTGATATGCTTTAATTGCTCTTACATTCTCATCAAAGGTATCAAGTTCAATTCTATTAATATCAAGATTATCAAAAAGATACCTAATAAAAAGCTTAGTAGCCTCAGTCCCAAGGCCTTTACCCCAAAAGTTTTTTTCACCTATATGTATCCCTAAGGTAACTTTTTTATTATTAATATCATAATCTCTATAAGATATTGAACCTATAGCAAAGCCATTTTTTAGTTCAATAATAAATCTATGAACATTTGAATTTGCATTTTTGTACCATCTTTCAAAATCTTTAATTGTACTCTTTTCTCCAGTTAATCCTAATGCCCAAAATGCAACTTCAGGGTCATTATACCATTTCTGAAGAAGTTTTAAGTCTCCCCAAGTTAATTCTCTGATATTTATATTTTCTCCTTTTGCAATAATCATATTTTCACACCTTTTCAAGATAAGCTATAACACCATACTCTGTAACATCAGCTAAAGCATATGAACTTGAACCATCACGCGAATAAGTAAGACTACCAGGATTTAGAAATAGACAGTTATCTTTATAAAATTCTTCTTGTTCATGTGTATGTCCAAAAAATACTGCATCTACCTTTAAAGCTTTTGCATGTGAAACAATGTAATCATATGAATACTTTACCCTATACATATGACCATGTGTAATTAATATTCTTTTCCCATTTAATTCTATAATTTTTTCATTTGGATAATCTTTAGTAAAATCATTATTGCCCTTTACTATCTCAAATTTAACATCAGAAAAAATACCCTGAAGCCTTTTTGCATCAGAAACTAAATCTCCCAAATGAACAACCATTGATATTTTATCTTTATATTTTTTTATTAATTTTTCAGCATTTGAAGTAAATCCATGAGTATCACTGATTACTAAAATCTTCATAAAGCTCCTCCAAAAGCTTCTTTAGTTTAATAGCAGCATTAAATCTGTGACTAATTGAGTTTTTAACATTATCACTTAGTTCGGCAAATGTTTTATCAAAACCATAAGGTATAAAAATAGGGTCATAACCAAATCCATTATTACCTTTCGGCTCAAATGCTATTTTGCCATGACACTCACCACGAGATTTTAGTATGTTGCCATTTTCATCAATAAAAACAAAAACACACACAAACTTAGCTGTTCTATTATTCTCAGGGGTATCTCTTAATTTATCTAAAAGTTTTTCCATGTTCTTTTTATCATTTGAATCTTCCCCTGCATATCTTGCAGAATATATACCTGGTTCACCATTTAAAAGATCCACCATTAAACCAGAGTCATCAGCCAATGTTGGCATATGAAATAAATCGTAAATTACTTTAGCTTTAATAAATGCGTTTTCTTCAAAACTATTGCCATTTTCTATTATGTTTATTTCTTTGTCAAGTTCATCAATTGAAATAAACTCATCAAAATAATCTTTAAATAATTCTCTTATCTCTTCTTTTTTGCCTTTATTCTTGGTTGCTACTATTACTCTTTTCATCTTTTGCTACACTCCCGATTAAGTTTGCGTCTTCTCCAAGTAATTCTTTCTGGTAATTAATTAGATTTGTAATACCCATTTTCCCAAGATTTAATAGCTTTTGAAACTGTTCCTCAGAAAATGCTATTCCTTCTGCAGTTCCCTGAATCTCAATAAATTGTCCTTTTTCGTTCATTACAAGGTTTAAATCTACTTCAGCCTTTGAATCTTCTTCATAACAAAGATCCAAAAGCTCTTCCCCGTCACAAATTCCAACCGAAATTGCTGCAATATGGCTACATATAGGAAAATTCTCTATTATTTTTTCATCATATAATTTTTTGCATGCATCAAAAAGTGCAATAAATCCACCTGTTATTGAAGCAGTTCTTGTTCCACCGTCTGCTTGAATAACATCACAGTCAATGGTAATAAGTCGCTCACCAAGTGCTTTAAGATTTATTCCTGCTCTTAGTGTTCTTCCTATCAGTCTTTGTATCTCTTGACTTCTACCACTTAACTTAAGTTTATTTATATCCCTTGGATTTCTTTGTTGAGTAGACCTCGGAAGCATTGAATATTCTGCTGTAACCCATCCTTCACCTGTTCCTTTTTTGAATGGAGGTACTTTTTCATCAATAGAAGCAGTTACAATAACCTTTGTATTTCCCATTTCAATGAGTACTGAACCTTCAGCATATTTTATATAATTTCTTGTTATTTTCACTTGCCTAAGCTGATCATGTTCTCTTGAATCTATCCTCATCATAATCTTCCTTTCATTCAATTGTAATCTTATTTATTTTAAATGTATTTATATCAATTTTTGAAACATCATACTGATCCAAATAAAAAGGCTGCGAATTAGATAAAACCTTTATATATTGAATATTTGGGATCTCTTTTATTGTAAAAACCAATGACTCCAAAAATGCAGTTGTCATATCTTCCCCTTTTAGATCTTTTATTTGCTTTGAAAAATCAATTAAAATACTTTTATCTGTAATTTTATATTTATTAACTCTAAGGCCTTTTAGTAATGGTATACTAATAGAAATACTATTTACAAATGTCTCTAATATGTTTTTTATTATATTATCATTATTATATTTTATTTTAACCCATTTAGGAATTATAAAAAATCTATTATCTATTAATTTTGGATAATATATAATAATCTCGTTATTACTTTTCCTATAAAACTGATTAAGAACCTTGTCTTCACTTAAAAAAATTACTTTTTGAACATTATTATAGCTTGTCAAAAGGTATGTAACAGCTTTTAGAAATAAATTAGTATTTATATTATTATAAAAATTATTACTAAAGTCAACCTTTACATATTGTTCCTTATATGAAATACCTCTTAATACTATATCTTGAGGCAATATCTGATTAAGCCCATATTTTCTTATTGCAAAGCTTAAATTTATATTAAATTTGGTAAGTTCTATCCCTTTTGTAGCAACAAATAAGGTTTTTTCTTGTGTTATTGTTGCAGGGACTAAGTCACCATCTTTATCAACAAAAACTGTCAAAATGTCAAATGGATTTTTATAGGCTTGTTTTTTACCATCATTGAGATTATTATATATGTCCTGATCAACCAACTGAAATTCAATATTCTTCTCTATTTTATTTTTTTCATTATTTTTAACCTTACCAAGAATATTATTATCTATTGAACAAGAATAAAGAAATATCTGAAGAATTATCAATAAAATAATTAGTCCTCTTTTTCCCATTTTTACCCACCCTTTTATGTAAATTTTCCATAATAAAAATTATTATTGTTTTGGGTGGTTTAGAACAGAAAAAGAGGACTTTTTTTTATCTTTTTGATAAAAGCATAATAATTAATGAGGTAAGTGAAAAACAAATACTCACAAGATATAAAAACAAAACTGCCTGCTTTTGGTTCAAGCCTGCATCTAATAACCTGAAATGAACTTGGCTTTTATCAGCCTTAAATATTGATTTCCCATCTTTTAGCCTTTTAAATACAACAAATAAATTGTCAAATATAGGTAGTCCAAGTGATAGAATAGGAACTATCAGCGAAACTACTGTTGCAACTTTAAATGTTCCTTCTACAGCAATTGTGCCAAGCACAAATCCTAAAAATGTTGCACCAGAATCACCCATAAATATTTTTGCTGGATGTCTATTAAATATCAAAAAAGCACTTGAAACTCCGACTAAGGCTGCTGCCATATATGTTGAAATACCAGCAGAAGAAATTATAGTTAAGTTCATAAGTGCAACAAAATATAGCGTTACACCAGAAATTGTAGTGATACCAGCTGCAAGTCCATCCATACCATCCATAAAATTAATAACTGTCGTAATACCAAAAATCCAAATCACAGTTGCAAAATATTGAAACCAAACAGGAAAATGAATAAATTTATGTGTTATTGGGTTTGTAATACCTTCTATTTGAATTCCCATAATAAAAACTATAGAACATGCAAGAATTTGTATTGCAAACTTTGGTAGTGCCCCAAAATCCTTTCCTTTTGATTTATAATAATCGTCAACAACACCTATTAGCAATACTAATGAAGATGCAAAGAAAAACCCAATGAATTCTCTACTAATACCCCTTATTACAAATTGGGCAATAAAAAAGGCTACAAAAAGCCCAATTCCTCCTGTAACAGGTATTGGATATGAATGTATTTTCCTTTGATTTGGTTTATCAACAAAGCCAATCTCAATTGACTTTTTTTGTATATATGGTGTTATTAATATTACTGTAAAAAAGGCTATTAAAAATGCTATTATATCTTTTATAATTAAACTAACCATTAGTTTTTCCCTCCAATATCTTCAAGCTCTTGATCCTCAATAAAAATGCTGTCAAAAGATAATCATATAGTATAAAAATAATTTCAGAACTTATTATTGTTAGAATAATGCCATATCTAAAATTTAATACTTCTTTTATAATTAGTTTTGACATAAAATAAAAAATGATTAATCCAATATTAAAATACAAATATTTAAGAATAATTTCAATTAGAGGTTTGTATCCTTTTTCTAATATTGCTTTTACAATTGGATAAAATCCAGAGAATATTAAAAAGAATACTACTGAAAATTTATTTGGTACTATAAAAAAGCTTAATATACTTGAAGATAAATATACTAAAAAACCAGTTTTTATATTAAACAACCAGATTGATAATAAAATACAGATAGAAGATAATATATAAAAAATGCTTTTGCCTTTAGGAAGAATAGATGCAAGAAAAATAAATATAACACATAGTGCAGTTAGTAAACTTGAATATGATAGTCTTTTTGCATTCATACTTCCATCACCTTCTCATAGAAGAAGGTTTTATTCGCCTTAAATCCATATTTTTGTGAAGCAATAATCTGTTCAGTGCTACCAACAAATAAAATACCATTCATTCTAAGAGACTGATTAAATTTTCTATATATCATGTCCTTTGCTTCTTCAGTAAAATATATTAAAACATTTCTACATACTATTAAATCAAAATTTTTGGGATATTCATCTTTAAGTAAATCATGATGAGAAAAATTTACACAATTCTTAATTTCATCACTAATATAATATAATTCGCCAATTGCTTTAAAATACCTTTTTATAAATTCTGGTGGAAGGGATTCTAAACTTTTTTTAACATATATTCCTTGCTTTGCTTTTGAAATAGCATCATTGTCTATATCTGTTGCAAATATCTTTATATCTTTAAGTGGAAAAAATTTTGATAATAGCATTGCTAATGAGTATGGTTCCTCACCAGTTGAGCAGGCAGCACTCCAAATCTTTGGTTTTGGGTTTTTTTTCAATAAATAAGGTATCACTTCTTTTTCTAATATTTCCCATTGATTTGGATTTCTATAAAACTCAGAAACGTTTATTGTTAAATAATTAATAAATTCTGTGTAAAGTTTTGTGTCCTTTGTAATTGCATTATAGTAATCATAGAATCCTTCATATCCGTTTTTTTTAATTAATGATTCAATTCTTCTTTTCATTTGCTTTTCTTTATAATAATTTAGATTTATACCAATAAAATCTAATATCTTTTTCTTAAACCATTCATAATCATATATAATCATAAAATACCTTCTTTCATAAAAACATTATTTACATGTATGTTTATTAAAATAATCAAAAACATTTAATTCTAAATAATTCCCTTTATTAATAAAACCAATCTTTTCAAAAAAGGTATTAAAATCTGATAAATTAATTTTAATAAGTTCAATATTATTGTTATAACAATAGTTTATTAATGTTTTAACAAGCCCATCACCAAAATATTGGCCCCTAAAACCCTCAATAATAAATACTGAAAGAATCTCTGAATAGCAATTTTTTTTTATAAATTGCAGTAAACCTATAATATTGTTATCTATTTCAACAACTATATGTAAACTTTTTTGGTATAATTTAATGTTGTTTATATTAGCAAAATTGTGTATTTTTTCTTTATCATTATTCTGAGCAAGTCTTATTAAAAACAAAACTACATCCTCCTAAATCATACATCATCTTTAATTATAACAGATTTAATATTACATGTGTATGTATTTAAAAATTATTAATATATATTTATAAACTTTTTGCATTTTTGTTGATATAATAAAATTATTAAAAATAAAAGAGGTGAAAATATTGTTTACTTTTGCTGTTATTACATGTTCAGATAAAGGATCTAATAATCAAAGAGAGGACGTTAGTGGTAAAAGAATTATTGAAATATTGGAAAATAAAAATTACAAAAATATATACTATAAAATAGTTCCAGATGAAAAAGATGAGATAAAATCAGCCTTAATTGAAGCCTCAGAAAATAATGCAAATTTAATAATTACAACTGGTGGAACAGGTTTTTACAAAAGAGATGTAACACCTGAGGCTACGTTAGAAGTTATAGAAAAATTAGTGCCTGGCATACCTGAACTAATAAGATATAAAACTGGTCTTATAAATGAAAAATCATATCTTTCTCGTGGAGTAGCTGGAATACATAAAAACTCTTTGATAATTAACCTTCCAGGGTCTCCAAAAGCAGTACAGGAATGCTTAGAAGCGATATTTAATATATTGGAACATGGTCTTAATATTCTTTTAGAAAATGAAAATGAATGCGGTAAGCAATAACAAAGGAGCTGTCCATATTATAAATTGGCAGCTCCTTTATTTTTTATAATATATATTAATTTAATATTTTGCAATATATTGTATATTTAAATTTTCAAACATTTTTTGTTGAATGGCCTTTTTAATCTTCAATATAAAGTATCCCTACTGTTCCTGGGCCACAGTGTGTTGAAATAACACAGCTTGCATGCGTAACTAATACTTCATCAATATCAAGATTTTGTTCAAGTAATTCTTTAAGATATTTTGCTCCATTATCATAAACAGAATGTGTTACAAAAACCCTTTTTTTTCTTAATTTTGCTCCATCTCCTACATGATCATTATAAAAGTCCCTTAAAATCTTCTCTTCTTTACCTCTATATTTACTGCCTACAATCATACCTCCATTTTCAACTATAATCTGGGGGTGTATCTTAAGTAGGCTACCTGCAATCATTTGTAATGAAGAACATCTTCCGCCCATATATAGATACTTTAATGTAGAAATAATAAAACTGCTTCTTACTTTAGGAACTGTTTTAATGAGCTCATCATAGATAAACTTTGCATCTAATCCTTTTTCTTTGAGGTCTGCTGCTAATATTACCAATTGTCCAATACCTGTTGAAAGGTTTTTTGAATCAACAACATAAACTCTTCCATCTTCAAACTCTTTAGACGCAAGTAAAGCATTTTGATATGAGGATGACAAATTTGATGAAATACTTATATGTATTATATCATAGCCTTCATTAACATACTTTCTAAAAACCTCCAAAAAATTAGCAATAGGTGGTGCTGATGATTTTGGAAGTTCATTATATTTATCAACAAGTTTGTATAATTCTAATGGTGTAATATCCACCATATCTTTATAGCTTTGTCCTCCAATGTTTACATAAAGGGGTATGACAGATATATCGTATTTATCTAATAGTTCTTTTGATAGATCAGCTGTAGAGTCGGTTATTATCTTTATATTTCTCATAAAGAAACCTCCTAAAAAAAATTCGGACAAATAATATTATATAATTTATAGTGGCAAAAGTTAAGTAATAAATATGTGAGAATATGGGAAATTGGGTGGATAATGTAGGAAGATTTTTTGGCAATGAGAGATAAGTGTGCCACCTCAAACCGTCCCCATTGGCTCATTTGATTCTAATTATGTCACCCATCTTAATTTGACCACCCTTTATAACCTTTGCGAACAAGCCTTCAGTTGGCATGATACAAACCCCCACAGTCCTTGCAATTTCGCACCCACTTCCATGGCATTTTTTGCCTATTTGCGAAATTTCTAATATAACATCAGAACCTATTTTTAAAGTACTCCCTATCTTTAATTTTGAAAAATCAACATTTTTTGTTGTAATATTTTCTGCAAACTTACCAAAACAAAGTCCAGGTATATTATATTCTTTCATTTTATCAATGCTTGATTGATCCAACATGCTCACCTGTCTGTGTGATGAGCCTGCATGTGCATCTCCTTCTATTCCAAAATTTTCAATCACATTTGCCATTTCTATTGACTGTTTTGGTGTTCCTTTTTCCTTACTTATATTAATTGATAAAACAATACCAAACTTTTCATTTAGAAAATAACCAGATTTGCCACCATATTTTTCTATTAGTTGAATATCTGATATTATTATATCTCTTGTTACACCTTTACACATATCATATATTGTTTCAAGAAAAATCATAATTGAATTAATGGCTTCCATCTCTACACCTGTTGGTGATTTTGTTTTTACAATTGATATTGCTTCAATAAAGTTATTTTCTAAATCAATAGTATACTCAATATCTGAATAGGAAAGATTAATATTATGGCATAGTGGAATTAAGTCACTTGTTTTTTTCGAAGCCATAATAGCAGCAATTTTAGCAACAGTAAGAACATCGCCTTTTTTTATTTTATTTTCAATAATCATTTCTATTACTTGCCTTGGTAAATATATTCTTCCATATGCCTTTGCGTATCTTAATGTATCTTCTTTATGAGATACATCAACCATTTTTGTATGACCGTTTTTATCTACATGAGTAAACTCCATTTTTTATCCTCCTATCATTTGCATTGAATTTTCTGAAAGGTCACTCTTTCGCCTTTCATTTTTTAAATAGATGTAATTTTTTATCTTTTCCTGAAGTAACTCTGAAGAATGTAAGTAGCCATTTAAATCTAAATAATTTGTATCAAATAGACAGTTATATAAATAGCCTTCTGATGATACTCTTAATCTATTACATCTTTGACAAAAACAATTAGATACTGAATCAATTATACCAATTATTGTTGCATATTCAGTTAAGAAATAGTAATCAGAAACTGTGCCATTGTTAATAAGCTTAACATAAGTATATTTACTTAAAATATCATCTTTTGAAACATATTGATTTTCAAAAAGTTCCTTTGCCATCCCTATTGGCATAAGTTCAATAAATCTAATTAAAACATCATTCTCCTTAGCAAAATGTATTAACTTATCTACTTGAAAAAGATTATAGTCCTTTAGTAAAACTGTATTTATCTTAACTTTTTTGTATTCCTTTAATATTTTTATATTCTTAATTACTGAACTTAATTTATCACTTTTTGTAAGCTTTATAAAAGTATCTCTTTCAATACTATCCAAAGAAATATTTATACTATCAATTGGGCTTTCAATGACTTTTTTTAAAATTTCATCATTAAATGAACCATTAGTTGTTATATTTATGCTTCTATAGCCAATTTTATATGCTATATCAATAATCTCAAAAATATCTTTTCTTGCAAAAGGTTCTCCGCCAGTAAGTCTGAGTTTCACAAAACCAAGATTATAAAAAGCAATAAGAATATTATTTATTTCATTTAATGATAATAAATTCTTTTTATTTTGTTCTATTTTACAATAGTTACAATTAAAGTTACATTGATTTGTGACAGATAGTCGAAGATAATTATGTTCTCTTCCAAAATTATCTAACATTTTGGATAAACTCCTTTATAAAAGAATAATCTCAACCTGACTTCCCGCTTCTATATACTCAACATATTGAGGAATTTTTATATAGCCTGTTGCCTCATTTATACTTTCAATAAGGCTTGCCCCTCTTTTTAATATATTACACTTTACTTCATTTTCTAAATGAGTTAGTTTCACACGAATATATTCTTCAGCTTCCAATGAGGATGAAATACCTCTATCAATTCTTAATTGAAGCGTATTGTAATGTTTTTTTAGTTTAAAAGTATCAAAAAAAGCTGGCAAGAAAACCTCAATTAAAGAAAAAAACATAGAAACCGGAAATCCAGGTAGTCCCATTACTAATTTATTTCTAACCTTTCCTATAATTGTGGGTTTACCAGGTTTTATTGCAATTCCATGCACTAAAACCTCACCTATATTTGAAATTGCCTTAGCTGTATAATCATGATCACCTTTTGATGATCCAGCATTTACAAAAATAATATCATAGTTATCTATATTATCATTTATAACATTTTCAATTACTTTAATATCGTTAGGTAAAATCTCATTTATTGTAATATCAAATCTATAATCTTTTAGCGTATTCATAAATAATATCGAATTAAATTCAACCAATTGATTTTCGGTTGTAATTAGATCAGTAAGCTCATTACCAGTAGGAATAAATAGGACCTTTGGCATTTCATAAACCTCAAGTTGTTTATATCCACCTATTTTTAGTTTAACTAAATCAGCTTTTTTTAAATATTCTCCTTTTGAGACAATTTCAGTATCAATAAGAATATCTTCACCCTTTTTTCTTACATTTTGATATGGGTTATATGCCTGCCTAATTATTATTTTTTTATCTTTTACCTGAACATCTTCAAAAGGAACAACTGCATTATATTGCTTTATATTTTCCCCTGTTTGGACTTTTAGGAAACTACTTATTTCAACGGGGTTTGAATCAAAAGCTTGCAAAGTATCAGAAGAATATATGGCATAGCCATCCATTGCTGAAACATTTGCAGGTGGAGATGTTTGAGCTGAAGCATAATCTTTTGCAGAAAAATATCCAAGTGCATCATAAACTGATACTTTTTTAGTCTTTAAATTTATTGATTCTAATAAAATATTTCTAATAATATTTAATGCATCTTCTTTATTGAATGAACTAAAATAGTAATTCTTCACATTATCACCTCTATTAAAATAAAGTAACCTCAACAATATCTCCTTCCTTTATACCTGTTCTAGTTGCATCAAGCCTAATGTAGCCATCAGCATTAGATAATAATGTTATTGAACCTGATTTCCCATACAAAGGCTCAGCATAAACATTTTCTAAATATGATAATTTTACAAATACAAATTCAGTCCTTCCTGATTTCAATGAGAAATTTGTTTTTAAGATAGCATTAATTTTATTTTCATTAAACTTTCTACCTGTTATAAGCGAAATTAATCTTCTTACAAAATAATTGTATATAAACAAGCATGATGCTGGATGCCCTGGAAGTCCAATAACAGCTTTATTATTTATTTTTGCAATTATTGTGGGTTTACCAGGTTTTACTGCAATTCCGTCAACAAGTATACAATTATTCTCTATACCCTCTAAAACATTTAAAGTATTATCATAAGCACCTTTTGAGCTACCACCAGAAATTAGCACAATATCACATTTTTCTAATACACTCTTTATTGCTACTTCCAATTCTATCTTGCTATCCTTTACAATTCCATACATTATAGGAATACAATCATCTTTTTGAATACTTGAATATAAAGTATAACTATTTATGTCTCTAACCTTAGCATTATAAATTTCGTGGTTAATAGGAATAATCTCATTACCTGTAGAGATTATTCCTATTTTAGGTTTTTTATAGACCTTTACTTTTTCAATACCTAATGCAGCTAAAACTCCTATTGATGCTGGCGTAACAGTTGTTCCTTTTTCTATAACAATTGATTTATTTTTTATATCCTCACCTTTTTTAAGAATATTCTCATTTGCTGTAACAGGTTTAAATACATATAAAAGTCCATCTTTTTCAATGCAATTTTCAATCATTATTACTGAATTGGCACCTTCAGGAATTTCTCCTCCAGTAAATATTCTTGCACATGTTCCTTTTTGTATCTCTAAAGCAGGCTTTTCACCTGTTTCTATTTCTCCGATTATTTTAAGTGTTATAGGATTATCATCACTTGCTCCAAGTGTATCAAATGAAATTAGTGCATAACCATCAACAGTAGATTTATCAAAATGAGGAACATCTTCTCTTGAAATCACATCATTAGCTATAACCCTTTGGCATGCATCCTTTATATCAACTTCTTCAACATCTAAATAATAACTGTTGAAGGATTCTCTAATTATAGTTAAAACCTCATTTATAGTTTTTATTGTTTTCAAAATCTATCCACCTCTGTATATAATTCTTTTATCCTCAAAAATTAAATAATTAACATTTTCTTTCTCAAATAAGTCATTATTATGTGTTACCATTATTACAGGTTTTATTTTACTTTGTTCTAATATTATTTGATATACCTTTTCTTTTATATTGACATCTAAATAAGTATCGGGTTCATCTAATAATAACAAATCAGAATCTCTTATAACAGCCCTTATAAAAGATAAAATCTGTTTCTGTCCCATTGAAAGATCTAATGCCTTTTTGTCTTTATTCAATCTAAATTCTTCAAGCAATTTATATGCATAATCAATAATATCTTTTTCTTTAATACCCATTAAAATATTTGAAATTACTGATGTTCTAAAGATATACGGATTTTGGGGAAGAAGTATCTTTTTTTTATAACTAACTTTAATATCACCTTCAAAATCTTTATCCTTACCAAATATAATCCTTAATAAAGTGCTTTTCCCACAGCCATTTTCTCCTCTTATTATATAAAGACCTTCTTTTGTTATCTTGATATTTTCTGTATCAAACAAAAAAATATTATTATAGCTTTTTTTTAAAAATTTTATATCAATCAAAAACATCACCTTGTAAATAAAATAAAGTGGAATTAATAATATAAGAAATAATCAATAAAATAACTCCTAATATAAATGCATTTAAAAACTCACCTTTTGACACCTCAAAAACAATTGCAGTTGTTAAAACCCTTGTTTCACCTTGTATATTGCCACCTACTATCATTACAGCACCTACCTCAGAAATAGCCTCAGAAAAAGAAAAGATAAAAATATATGTAAGTTCTCTCCTAAATTCACTTATTAATTTTAAATATTTTTGCAATTTATCTATCCCGAGATAAGCAAGATTGTCTACAACAATGTTTAGATTTTTTAATAAAGAGTAAGTATACATTGTTGACACAGGTAAAATTAGAACAATTTGGGCAATAATCATAATGCTTTTGGTAAATAATAAGTTTAAACTCCCAAAAGGCCCTCTATTAGAAAATAGTAAATATATAAATAAGCCCGCAAGCACAGGTGGCATGCCATTTAATGTCCAAAGTAAGCGAGTAATATTCTTTTTCCCTTTAAAATTTCTTAGTCTAATTTGATAACCAATGGGAACACCTAAAATGAAAGAAATAATTGTTGAAACTAAGCAAACAATTAAGGTATTTATAATAATATTTACTATTTCATTTGCTAAGTACACTTATAAAAACCTCTTTTTTGTAAGTTTTTTTGTTGAAATAATTCAAATATACCTTTAGTTTATCTGAAGTGAGCCAGTTATATAAACTTTTAGCTTTGATATCATCTTTTCTATAAGCTGTAGAATAAACATTCTTTAATATTTTATCATTTGAATTATCATAATATATTTTTAAATTCTTAAATTTATCTAACATTGAATAAAATGTTGCATTATCTGTTAATGTGAATGCTTTTTTCTCATCAGCCATAAGGAGTGTCATTCCCATACCTTGTCCTGTTTTTATATAATTTTTAAAGTTTGGATTAATTTTAATCTCATTCCATATTTCTAATTCCTTCATATATGTTCCTGAATTATCAGCACGTGTTAAGAAATTAATATTATTCTTATAAATTGCCTTAAAACAATCATTTATTGTTTTAGATTTTGTAAAATATTTTTCATATCCTTTTGGCCCTACAAGAATAAATTTGTTATAAAAGATATCTTTATACTCATTAATAATACTCTTATCTTTTAATTCTTCCATAAAATCCTTTTCATGAATAAGAATAATATCAACATCACCATTCTCTAATAATTTTTTAGCTTGGCCACTACCAACAGACATTATCATAACTTTATTTTTACTTATTTTTTCGTATTTTGGTATTATATAATCCAAAAGACCACTATCATATACACTTGTTGTTGTAGCAAGCTTTATTACATTTGTCTTGGCATAAACAGAAGTCATAAAAATGCTAATAAACACAACAATAGTTAATAAACTTATTACTCGTTTCATATATTTTTACCCCCATATTTATATTTATCTATAATAAATAAAAAAGGATACTTTCTTCCCGCTCTATAAAGGTAATAAGAAAGTATCCCTTTCATTATTAAAAAAAAGGCATTTTCTATCTTTCCTTTCCAAGCGGGAGGCAAAATGGTTTCCCAGTTTTACCCTATCGGTCTTTATCCCATGAGATTAATTCTTTTAGGTTATAAAGACTCGGAAAGATGTTAATATTCAATTTTCCTAAAATTATTATTAAGTAGATCAATAAGTAAACAATATCCTTTTAATATCTCACCCTTTTGAGATATAATCTTGCAAAATTCACTAAGTTCTAATGAAGCAATAAGCATTGGTGAAAATACAGGATTCCCGGTTTCATTTTCAATTCCTGAAGGACTTTTTATTAGTTTTTCAAAAGGTGGTGTTTCAGGTGTAATAATGGTCACTTGTCCATACCACCCTGCACATCCCCCATGAATTAAAATCTTATTATTTTTTTGTGCAAATTTAGAAAGACTCTTTCTAATATCATAATTATCTGTTGCGTCAAAAATAAATTGTGCCTCATATAGAAAAGCATCGAGGTTTTCAGCATAAGCTTTTTCTTTAATAGGTTCAAAATAAACATTATGATTTATTTCTTTAACTCTTTTCTCTGCTTCAAAAACCTTGTATTTACCAATATTATTAATATTAGATAAAATTTGTCTATTCAAATTGCTTTCTTCAAAAGCATCCATGTCTACACCAATAATTTTTTTAACTCCAAGGCGGGATAAGCCTTCAATCAAAAATCCACCTATCCCACCTAAGCCTACAACAGCAACTGTTGTAATCCCCATCTTGGCTTGTGCTACTTCACTTATTGTCCCTATATTTTTTAAATATCTATTTTGCAAGACTATCCCCCCATTGCATAAGGGATAACCTCTAATTTATCACCATCATTTAGTATATACTCTTCATCAACCCTTTTGCCATTTACTATAACAAATCCTATTCTTTCCTTTGGTATACCAATTTGATTTATAAAATCAGAAACTTTTATAGGTGATTCTAATTCAATATTATAGCTACCAGTTTTGACGCTAAAGCGAGAGAAAAAACTATTGATTTCTACTCTAATCTTCATATTCTCTCTCCACCCTTTCAATATACATATTTAAAAGCTTCTTTAGTCTTTCTTCATCCATTTTGCCCCATAATGTATCTGTTTGAAAAATTCTTTTTGGGAATTTAATATCTTTGAGAGAAAAACCTAATTGTTTTTTTAGTTTTATTTTTGTATAAAAAATATCATCTGCTAATCTATTTAAATCTTCATCATTCCAGTTAATACCAACTGAATTCAAGGCAGCAAGTATAGTTTTTCGATCGTAAACTTTTCGGGCAAAAAGGCAAATACAGAGTGAAGTTAAAACACCTCTTTCCTTTTCTTCTTCTATTATATAATCTATAATTTTATCATCAACCAATTCTTTGGCTGATTGATCATATGAATATCCAGCGTTATCAAGGTGTGAGTGCCTTGAACCAACTGTTTGGCCTAATGCGAAAGCATAACCTGTGTGATATCCTGCCATTTCGTTATTTGAAAGAAGTAATGCAAAATCTTCTCCACCATATTTTTTAACAGCCTCTTTTAATCCATTTCCTAAGGTATAATAAAAATCATTTACTCTATCTGCAATGTAGTTTATTGCTTTTATATATTCCTTAGTATTGCCAAATTCTAATTCACAAAGCGTGTCATTTTTCTTTATAAGACCTTTTTGGTAAGCTTCTGTTGCCCATGCTAAAACAACACCTGTTGTCATAGCATCTAAACCCATTTCTTCAACCTCATCAATAATTTCCAAAACCTCATCGCTTGTTCGTATGCCAAGCATACTTCCAAGTGCATAAATAAGTTCATGGTCATATGAAACAGCTATTGATTCATATTCATACCCTTTATCAAACTCTCTTCTAAATTGTCCAATATGAATACAACCAATTGGACAACCTACACAAGAAACCTTTCTAACAAGATTTTTTTCGGCAAATCTTTCACCAGAAATCTCATCTGCATATTCAAACTTTGATTGTAAAAGGTTTCTTGTTGGTAATGAACTTATCGCATTTAATATCTTAATATTCATAGGTGTTCCAAGTTCATGATATTTTGCCATTGCATCTGTTTGAGTTGCCTTTTTATAAATCTCTTGATAAACCTTAAAATAATCCTTAAGGCTCCCAACTGGTATATCTTTTTCTCCCATAATCATAACTGCTTTAAGATTTTTACTGCCAAAAACTGTTCCTATCCCTAATCTTCCAAAATGTCTATAAGTATCAACATTTACACAAGCATAACTTACTAAATTTTCGCCTGCTCTACCTATCCTAATAATACTTCTTTTGCCAGGACCAGGTTCTCTTTCTCTTATTACTCTTCCTGTTTCTTCAACAGTTAAACCCCACATTGCCCTTGCATCTTTAAATTCAATGTTCTTATCTGTTAATGTAATGTATGTTGGTTTTTCTGCTTTTCCTGTAATAACAAGGGCATCATATCCTGCATTTCTAATTGCCATAGCAAGCCTTCCACCTGCATGGCTTTCTCCATATTCTCCAGTATGAGGCGAAATAAATGTTGCAACTGCTTTTGTAACAACAGGAAAGATTGTAGATAATGGCCCAATTGATAATATAAGTGGTTGCTCAGGATCTAATGGTGATTTATCAAATTTAGCATTCTCCTCAAGTAGTTTTACTCCTATACCTGTTCCACCTAAATATCTATATAAATCTTTACTTTCTTCTATCCTTGCTTCTTTTTTTGATAAATCTATATACAAAACTCTTACAAAATCTTTACCCAACATCTATTCCTTCACCTCTTCCATACTTAAACATTCATGCGGACACATTCTAACACAAGCTCCACAATGTTTACAAATAATTGGTATATGTTGGTCATTATCCATATGAATTGACCCAACAATGCACGCAGACACACACTTTTCACAGGCAATGCATCTTTCTCTAATAAGTTTTACTCCACCACCTGGTCTTTTTTCAAGTGCTTTTGTAGGACAAGCCTCAGCACATGCAGGTTCTTTGCAAGCAACACAAATTGTAGCTGCAAATTTACTTTGTAGCCCACCTCTTGTTTTTATCTTTATTGAACTTTTTGTAAGATTATGACTTTCGTGATTAACAGATGCACATACAAGCATACATGTAAAGCAACCTAAACATTTATTTATATTGTCAGCTCTTAATACTTTTGGCATAATTTTCACCCACCTAAAAAATTAATTCTTAAATTAAATTGTTTATTTTTTAACAATATTATATTACCAAAAATGAAATTTTTCAAGTTCAAAGTTTCATTTGAAACAATACTATGCATAATATAAATTATTATACCATTTTATAAAGAAAAATATCACAACAAATACTTTAAATTTTAATATTTGCTATGATGGTATTAATTTATATATAATAAATTTGAGAATTAGTAAATTAGGAGAGGTTTTTATGTCTGACATCAATGGTAAAGAATTGGTAAACTTTATGGAAAATATAAATAATATTTTATTTTCAATTTCTGATAACAATGATAAAATAAAAAATTTATTAAATTTAGCTATTGATTTGACTTTTTCTGATGGTGGTACTATTTACCTTATAGAAGAACAAGCAAATGAAAAACGACTAGTAATTACCTTCACAAAAAATAAATCAATAAATTTTGAGTTCTTTGTAGGCCACACTATTCCAATTAATAAAATTAGTATTGCCGGTTTTTCTGCGTTAACAGGTGAAACAATTATTATCAACAATATAAATGAAATACCTCAAAATCATCCATATAGACAGTTTTCTTTCTTTGATAAAAGTCTTAACTATAAAACAAATAACACAATTGCAATTCCCTTGAAAGATTCAAACAACAACATTATTGGTGTTTTTCAGTTAGTTAATAAACTAAGTAATCAAAGTGAATATAATCAAACTGATATTCAAGCATCGTTATTACTATCAAACTTAGTAGCAATGATTATAGAAAAAGTCAACCTTCAAAAGAACTATCAAAATAGTATATTAAGTCTTCAAAAATTATTTTCAAGTATGTTTGATTGGATGAGATTTACAGTAAATAAAATTAGCGAAGCAATAATTATGACTCAGGGGAAATTTATTGAATATTCATATCCTTCATCATCAAAGATTCTTAATTTATGTGATGGCTTGTATATTTTAGATAAACAAATACAGTTGTCATATGTAACCTTTACACCATTTGTTTTGTGTATGCTGCATTTTCAATCTTTGGATATGATTCATATTGAAGAAATATCTAAATTATTTGAGAAAGAAACTCGCAGACACGATATAATAATTAAAGAAGATAAATATTTTGCTCTTGTATTTTATAATGCAACATCAGACAATATTGATACAATATTAAGAAGATATAAAAAGGTTGTTATAGAATATATTAACCAAAAAAGATTATACCAAACTGAAATTAAATATGGATTTATTCAGTTTGACCCAAATAAGCCAAACCAAACAGCTGAAAGCTTATTTGAAGATGCTAAAAATAAAATAAACATTAATTTCTTGCCATAAAAATTAAAAGGCACTAAATTCACAAATCTTTAGTGCCTTTTTCCTTTTAAACAAGTTCTATATAAGCCATCATAGCTCCATCGCCTTTTCTTGGGCCAGCTTTGATTATTCTTGTATATCCACCATTTCTATCACTATATCTTTTTGCAGTTTTTTCAAAAAGTTCATATGCAACATCTTCTTCATATAGGTATGATAATACTCTTCTATAAGAAGCTAAGTCACCTTTTTTTGCTGTTGTAATAAGTTTTTCAGCAACCTTTCTTAAGTCCTTTGCTTTAGCTTCAGTAGTCATTATTCTACCATGTTTAAAGAGAGCTGTTGCAAGGTTTCTCATTAAAGCTTCTCTATGATCAACATCTCTACCGAACTTTCTTTGTTTTGCCATCTTCTTACCTCCTTACTCCTCAGCTTTTTTAAGACCTAAACCCAGACTTTCAAGCTTTTGAATTACTTCTTCAAGTGATTTCTTGCCTAAATTTCTTACCTTCATCATTTCTTCTTCTGTTTTGTTTACCAAATCTTCAACAGTATTTATTCCTGCTCTTTTTAAACAGTTATATGATCTTACTGAAAGTTCTAATTCTTCTATTGTCATATCTAATAGCTTGTTCCTCTTTGGTTGTTCTTGTTTTACAACAACTTCTGTTTCTGTTGGAATATTTGATAAATCAGTAAACAAGGCAAGATAATCTATTAATATCTTTGAACCACTTGATAAAGCCTCATCAGGTCTTATTGTTCCATTTGTCCAAATTTCAATTATAAGCTTGTCATAATCAGTTACTTGACCAACACGGGTATTTTCAACTCTATAATTAACTTTTGTTATTGGAGTATATATAGAGTCAATAGGTATCACACCAATAGATTGATTTGCTTGTTTGTTTCTGTCAGCTGGTACATACCCTTTACCTTGGCATATTGTTATTTCCATAAATAATCTAGCATCAGAATTTAAAGTTGCAATATGATGTTCGGGATTACAAATCTCTATATCAGCATCAGCTTTTATATCTTTTGCCTTTACTTCACATTCTCCCTGTGCTTCTATATAGATTGTTTTTGGCCCTGGAGAAGACATTTTTATAGCTAATCCTTTAAGATTTAGTATTATTTCAGTAACATCCTCTAATACTCCAGGAATTGTTGAAAATTCATGTAACACTCCATCAATTTTTACAGATGTTACAGCAGCACCAGGTAATGATGAAAGAAGTGTTCTTCTTAATGCATTACCTATTGTTGTGCCATAACCTCTTTCTAAGGGCTCAATTACATAACGACCATATTTTTGATCTAAGCTTAACTCCTCACATCTTATATTTGGCTTTTGAATATCTATCAATTCTAATTACCCTCCTTAAAAAATATAAACTTTGTTTCGAGGGCAGTTATTACTTAGAATACAACTCAACAATTAGATGTTCTTGTATTGGCATATCTATATCATCTCTAACTGGTAATGCAATTACCCTGCCTATTAAATTTTCAGAATCTTTTTCAAGCCACTTTGGTGATGTTTTTTTTGCATGTTTTTCTTTAATTTCAGCAAATCTTGGACTTGATTTGCTTGTTTCTTTTACTTCAATTACATCACCTGGCTTTACTAAATAAGATGGTATATTAACCTTTTTACCATTTACAGTAAAATGAGCATGTGATACTAACATCCTTGCTTCACCTCTTGAAGCAGCAAAACCAAGTCTGAATACTACGTTATCAAGCCTTCTTTCTAATAATGAAAGAAGGTTTTCACCTGCTATACCTTTCATTCTTTCAGCCATTTCAAAATATCTTCTGAATTGTTTTTCTAAAATGCCGTATATTCTCTTAACTTTTTGTTTTTCTCTAAGCTGAAGTCCATATTCTGATAATTTTTTCTTTTCCATACCATGCATACCTGGAGCATAGTTTCTTCTAACAATTGAACATTTTTCTGTATAACATCTATCACCTTTTAAAAATAGCTTTGCACCTTCTCTTCTGCAAAGTCTGCAATCAGGTCCTAAATATTTAGACAAATTAAAACACCTCCTACGTAATTAAACTCTTCTTCTTTTTGGTGGTCTGCAACCATTATGTGGAATTGGTGTTACATCCTTAATAAGGCTTACTTCTAAGCCAGCAGCTTGAAGTGCTCTTATTGCTGCTTCTCTCCCAGCACCTGGGCCTTTTACGAAAACCTCAACAGTTCTCATACCGTGATCCATAGCAGCTTTAGCTGCTTTTTCTGCAGCAAGTTGAGCGGCAAATGGAGTTCCTTTTTTTGTCCCTGAGAATCCAACTCCACCAGCACTTGCCCAAGAAATAACAGCTCCAGATGGATCTGAAATTGTTACTATTGTATTATTAAACGTGGAATGGATATGAGCCACTCCTCTTTCAACATTTTTTCTTTCAGAACGTCTAACTGTACGTCTTGCTCTTGCCATTACCTTACTCCTCCCTTATTATTTCTTTCTCATGACACCAACTGTTCTTCTTGGACCTTTTCTTGTTCTAGCATTGGTTCTTGTTCTTTGTCCTCTAACTGGTAAACCTCTTAAATGTCTAAGACCTCTATAACATCTTATATCAATTAATCTCTTTATATTTTTTGAAATTTCGGCTCTTAATTCACCTTCAACTTTGAAATTCTTATCAATATAGTCTCTCAATTTTGAGATTTCTTCATCGTTTAAATCTTTTACTCTTTTATCAGGGTCTACTCCTGTTTCTTTTAATATTTGTCTTGAACGTGTAAGGCCTATACCAAATATATAAGTGAGTCCAATCTCAACACGTTTCTCTCTTGGTAAATCAACACCAGCAATTCTTGCCATTTATATTACACCTCCCGTTAACCTTGTCTTTGTTTATGTTTTGGATTTTCACAAATGACCATTATTTTACCTTTTCTCTTAATTATCTTACATTTTTCACATATTGGTTTAACAGATGGCCTGACCTTCATCTTAATCCTCCTTTTAAAAGGTTATTTAGCTCTCCATACAATTCTACCACGAGTTAAATCATATGGTGAAACTTGAACTACCACTCTATCCCCTGGTAGTATCCTTATAAAATTCATTCTGAGTTTCCCAGAAATATGTGCTAATATCTTATGCCCATTATCAAGCTGAACTTGAAACATTGCATTAGGTAACGATTCTATAACAGTTCCTTCAAGTTCAATAACATCCTCTTTGGACAAGGCTTATCATCCCCCTATTCCTTTCTATTTTCAAAATCATTTATAGCTTTATAAACATCATTATCAGATAGTTTTTTCTTTAATATTTTATCTTTAATTTCTTCATTAATAAAAAGTGTTGGTGCAATATGTTTTATCTTTTTCTTCTTAGGTTTTTTTATTTTTCTTAGCAAACCATCAACAAGATAAACATATCCATCAGGCGTGATGTCATAGATTATAAAAAACCTATTTTTATCTCGCCCCATCTTGGACAAGACTATTTGTCCTATTTGCAAATCCATTAAAAACACCTCATAGTGTAATTATCTCTGGCTTATCTTCACCAATAATTATGGTATTTTCATAGTGGGCAGAAAGTTTACCGTCTATTGTCTTAAACGTCCAACCATCACTATCTTGGTATACTTCATATCTACCCATATTAACCATAGGTTCAATAGCCAAAGTCATGTTTTTGATAAGCCTTATCCCGGTACCTTTCTTTCCAAAGTTCGGCACTTGAGGCGATTCGTGAAACTTTCGACCAATTCCATGCCCAACTAAATCTCTAACTACTGAAAAGCCACGGCTTTCTACATATGTTTGTATACTATATCCAATGTCACCAATTCTTTTGCCAGCAACCGCATTTTTAATACCTTCAAAAAAACTTTCTTCTGTTGTTTTTATTAGAAGCTTTGCAGTTTCAGATATTTCACCAACTGCAAAGGTTCTTGCTGCATCTGCATGTAATCCATCAACACAAGCACCAACGTCTATACTGATAATATCTCCATAATTAAGCCTTCTTAAACCAGGTATGCCATGAACTACCTCGTCATTGATGGATGCACATATTGTGGCGGGATACCCATAAAGGCCTTTAAAGGAAGGTATCCCACCATTTTTAATTATATATTCTTCAGCAATTTCATCAAGTTCCTTAGTAGTAATGTTAGGTGTTATGTTTTTTTCAATGAGTTCTAAAACTTCTTTTACAATTTTACCTGCAAATCGCATAGCTTGCAGTTCAGTTTCTGATTTTATATTTATCATTACTACTACTCCTCAATAGAAAGAACCTTTAGTACTTGTTTTTTTGTATCATCTATTTCTTCTTGGCCTACAGCTGTAACAAGTAGACCTTTTCGAGTATAAAAATCAATAAGTGGTGTTGTTTGATTGTGATATACTTCTAAACGTTTTAAAACTGTTTCTTCTTTATCATCATCTCTCTGATAAAGTTCTCCACCACAAACATCACATATACCTTCTGTTTTAGGTGGTCTATAAACAGTATGGAACGAAGCTCCACAATTTTTGCATATTCTCCTACCTGACATTCTAGTTATTATTTTCTCGTCCGGCACGTGAATATTCAAAACTTTATCTATTTTCATTCCAAGTTCATTTAGAACTTCTTCTAAAGCCTCTGCTTGTTTAATAGTTCTTGGAAATCCATCAAGAAGAAATCCATTTTTGCAGTCATCTTTTGAAAGTCTATCTTTAATTAAATCTATTACTAATTGATCAGGAACTAACAGTCCTTTATCCATATATTCTTTAGCCTTAAGTCCTAACTCTGTTTGGTTTTTAACATTTTCTCTTAATATATCTCCAGTTGATATGTGAGGAATATTTAATTTTGAAGAAAGAAACTCAGCTTGTGTACCCTTTCCAGCACCAGGTGCACCTAAAATAATCAAATTCATTTTGCTAACCTCCACTAATAATTCTTATAATATTATTCTATGTTTAAATTAGCTTAAAAACCCTTTATAGTGTCTCATTAGCATCTGAGCTTCAATCTGTCTAACTGTCTCTAATGCAACACCAACAACAATTAATAAACTTGTTCCTCCAAAGTAAACATTTATTTGTCCCTTGAAAATTAAACCTATAAATGTTGGTAGTATTGCTATAAATGCTAAGAAGAGTGCACCTGCTAATGTTATTCTTCCAAGAACTTTTGTAATAAATTCAACAGTTGGTCTTCCTGGTCTTATACCTGGTATAAATCCACCATTTTGTTTTAAATTATTTGATATTTCAACTGGGTTAAATACTATAGCTGTATAAAAGTAAGTAAACCCAATTATAAATAAAGCATAAAACAATGAATACCAGAAGGAGCCAGAAGAAAAATTAGCTTTTATAAATCTATAAAATCCAGTATTTGGGAAAAACTGAGCAATTGTTGTTGGTAGCATAACAAGTGATATAGCAAAAATTATTGGTATAACACCCGCTATATTTACTTTTATTGGTAGATGTGTGCTTTGTCCACCATATACTCTTCTCCCAACAACTCTTTTAGCATACTGTACTGGAATTCTTCTTTCGCCTTCTTGAATAATGATTATAAATACTATAATAGCTAAAGCCATTATCAAGAATAATACAACACCAAAAATACTCATTAGAGAAAATTCATTTATCTTTGCTACATAGTTCCATAAGCTTGCTGCACCGTTTGGTATTCTTGAAATAATACCTGCAAATATCAATAATGATATTCCGTTACCAACACCATTTTCTGTTATCTGTTCACCAAGCCACATTAAAAATACAGTACCAGCTGTTAAAGCAAAAGTTATGGTTATAAAGCCCATAAACCCTTGTCCCTCAGCTGTGATAACTGGAACCCCATTAGTGAGACCACTTGCATTTTTAAGACCAAACCAAATACCTGCTGCTTGAATGAATGCAAGTATTGCTGTCCCATATCTTGTCCATTCTGCTATTTTCTTTTTACCCTCTTCACCTTGTTTTGATAATTCTTCAAGTGCTGGTATAGCAATAGTTAGTAGAGTCATTATAATAGATGAATTGATGTAAGGTGTTACGCTCATTGCAAAAATACTCATATTTTTGAAAGTTCCGCCTGCGACAACATCAAAAAATCCAAGCATAGCCAAATCTTGAATTACCTTGCCTAATGCATCCCTGTCTATGTAAGGGACAGGGATAAAGGCACCAAGCCTAAATACCAAAAACATTGCAAGGGTGAATATTATCCTCTTTCTTAGATCAGGTAATCTCCAGGCATTTTTAATTGTTTCAAACACCTTACATCACCTCTACCTTTCCTCCAACTTCCTCAATTTTCTTTCGTGCCCCTTCGCTTACCTTTTGAACTTTGATAGTTAATCTCTTTGTAAGTTCACCATTTCCTAAAATTTTTACACCATCTTTTTCAATATTTTTAATAATACCTTTTTCTAACAATAATTCTGGTGTAACAATTGTATCATTATCAAATATTTCTAATTTTCCTACATTAACTTCATTATACACCTTTTTATTGAGGTTTTTAAAGCCTCTCTTTGGCAATCTTCTTGAAAGAGGCATTTGTCCTCCTTCAAAACCTGGTCTTACTCCGCCACCAGATCTTGCCCATTGGCCTTTGTGTCCTCTTGTTGATGTTTTACCATGTCCTGAGCTTTCGCCTCTACCAACTCTTTTTGGATTTTTTCTTGATCCTGGAGCTGGCTTTAACTCGCCTAATTTCATATTGGTAAACCCTCCTTATTTGAGTATCTCTTCGATAGTTTTTCCTCTAAGTTTAGCTACCTCTTCAGGTTTTTTAAGCTTTTTGAATGCTTCAATTGTTGCATATATCATATTTGCTGGGTTATTAGAACCTAAACTCTTTGTTCTTATATCCTTTATTCCTGCAAGCTCGCACACAGCACGAACTGGACCTCCAGCTATAACACCTGTACCTTCTGGAGCTGGCTTTACAAGAACAGTTCCTGCACCAAAGTCGCCAATTGACTCGTGTGGAATTGTTGTATTTTTCATTGGAACTTCTATTAGATGTTTTTTAGCATCTTCAATTGCTTTTCTAATAGCATCTGGTATTTCTGCAGCTTTGCCATGTCCTGCTCCAACATGACCTTTGCCATCACCAACAACTACTATTGCAGAAAACTTAAGCCTTTTTCCACCTTTTACAACCTTAGCAACCCTATTTATATTTACAACTCTTTCTTTTAAATCAAGTCCTTTTGGGTCAATTCTAACCTCTGGCAAATTGTTTCCCTCCTTATAACATTAAAATTGAAGACCAGCTTCTCTTGCTGCATCAGCAAGTGCCTTGATTTTCCCATGATATGGATATCCGCCTCTATCAAAAACAACCTTCTCAATTCCTTTTTGTTTTGCTCTTTCGGCAACAATTTGACCAACTAATTTTGCAGCTTCTATTGACTTTGTTGATTCAATTCTTGTTTTTATTTCTGGTTCTAATGATGAAGCTGATACTAATGTTACTCCCTTTTGGTCATCAATTATTTGAGCATATATGAATTTTAAAGATTTATATACATTAAGTCTTGGCTTTTCATTTGTTCCAAATACCTTTTTTCTTACTCTTTTATGTCTTATTTGACGTTCGTCATTTCTGTTTATCTTCTTAAACAAGCTAATTCACTCCCCTCTATTTCTTACCGCCTTTACCGGCTTTTCCTTCTTTAAGCTTTAGAACCTCGTTTGCATATTTAATACCTTTGCCAAGGTATGGATCAGGCTCTCTAATGCCTCTTATATTAGCTGCAAAATTACCAACCTGTTGTTTATCTATGCCTTTGATAACAATTTTATTTTGATCCGGAACCTCTATTGTAATTCCGTTAGGTTCTTCAATTTCAACAGGGTGTGAGTAGCCTATTGTGAGAACAAGTTTTTTACCTTGTTTTGCTGCTCTGTAACCAACACCTACAATTTCAAGTGATTTCTCATAGCCTTTTGTAACACCTTCAACCATGTTAGCGATAAGTGTCCTAGTAAGACCATGTAAAGCCTTGTGGTTTCTATTGTCTGTTGGTCTTTTTACAAGTATTTGTCCATTCTCTATTTCAACTATCATATCTGGATGCAGTTCTCTAGTTAATTGTCCTTTTGGTCCCTTAACAGTTATAACATTTCCTTCAACCTTTACATCAACACCGTTAGGAATTTGTATAGGTTTTCTACCAATTCTTGACATTTTGACACCTCCTTAAAAATAGCTATTTACCAAACGTAGCAGAGTACTTCTCCGCCAACTCCTTCTTTTCTTGCTTTTTTATCAGTCATAACACCTTTTGATGTTGATACAATTGCAATTCCAAGTCCTCCAAGTACCCTTGGTAATTCATCTTTATTTACATATACTCTTCTTCCAGGCTTGCTGATTCTTCTTAATCCTGTAATTGCTTTTTCTTTATTAGCACCATATTTTAATTTTATTCTAATGATACCTATTTTGCCATCATCTATAACTTCATATTCCTTTATAAAACCTTCATCAAGTAGTATCTGAGCTATTTCTTTTTTCATTCTCGATGCAGGTATATCTACTATTTCATGTCTTGAATTATTTGCATTTCTAATTCTTGTTAGCATATCTGCTATTGGGTCTGTCACAAACATCTTTTTACCTCCCTCCGAACATATATTTTACCAGCTAGCTTTCTTAAGGCCAGGTATCTCTCCATTATGAGCAAGTTTCCTAAAGCAAAGCCTACATATACCAAATTTTCTAAGATATGCGTGTGGTCTTCCACATATTTTGCATCTATTATATTTTCTTGTTGAAAACTTTTGAGGTCTTTTTTGCTTTGCTATCATAGACTTTTTAGCCATTTATTACCCTCCTCAATCTTTTTTAGCTTGCAAATGGCATACCAAGTAATCTTAAAAGTTCTCTTGCTTCTTCGTCGGTCTTTGCTGAAGTTACAATTGTAATCTCAACACCTCTGATTTTTTCAACTTTGTCGTATTCAATTTCTGGAAATACAAGTTGTTCTTTGAATCCTAATGAGTAATTTCCTCTTCCATCAAACGCTTTATCTGAAACACCTTTAAAGTCTCTAACCCTTGGAAGTGCAAGATTAATTACTTTATCCAAAAATTCATACATTCTATTTCCTCTTAATGTTACCATTACACCTATTGGCATACCCTTTCTTAGTTTGAAGTTAGCAATTGATTTTTTCGCTCTTGTAACAACAGGCTTTTGTCCTGTTATTGTTGTTAACTCATTTACAGCAACATCAATTGCTTTTGGATTTTCTCTTGCTTCTCCAAGACCGATATTTACAACTACTTTACCAAGTCTTGGTACTTCCATAACATTTTTATATCCGAACTTTTGCATTAACGCAGGAATTACCTCTTTTTGATACTTCTCTTTAAGTCTTGGCGTCATTTATTTTACCTCCTCTCGCTTTTTGACTAATCAATAAGTTCACCACATTTTTTGCATGATCTTACTTTAACTTCTTTATCTCCTTCATGTATAAACTTGTGTCCTACCCTTGTTGGTTGGTTGCATTTTGGACAAACAAGCATAACCTTGCATGAATATATTGGAGCTTCTTGAGTTATTATTCCACCTTGTCTCATCTTTTGATTTGGTCTGACATGCTTTGTTATTATATTAACGCCTTCAACAACAACTTTATTATCTGTTGGTAAAACTGTTAAAACCTTTCCTTGCTTTCCTTTGTATTTACCAGATAAAACAACAACTGTGTCACCTTTTTTAACATGAACTCTATTTGGCAATTCAAACACCTCCTTGATTATAATACTTCAGGTGCAAGTGAAATAATCTTCATAAATTCTTTATCTCTTAATTCTCTTGCAACAGGTCCAAATATACGTGTTCCTCTCGGTGTTTTATCTTCTCTTATTATAACTGCTGCATTATCATCAAATCTTATATATGTTCCATCATTTCTTTTAAGACCCTTTCTTGTTCTAACTATAACTGCCTTAACAACGTCACCTTTTTTAACAACGCCACCTGGTGTTGCATCTTTAACAGAACATATAATAATATCACCAATATTAGCAAACTTTCTATTTGAACCGCCTAGAACCCTAATACACATTAATTCTTTAGCACCTGTGTTATCTGCTACTCTGAGCCTTGTTTGAGGCTGTATCATGGTCTTTGTTCCCTCCCAACTACATTAAATTTATTTTGCTCTTTCTAATATTTCAACAACTCTCCATCTTTTATCTTTGCTAAGTGGTCTTGTTTCCATTATTAAAACTTTATCGCCAACTTTGCAAGTATTTTCTTCGTCATGTGCCTTAAATTTTGTTGTTCTTTTGAGAGTCTTTTTATAAAGAGGATGTTGTACAAATGTTTCAACAGCTACAACAACTGTCTTATCCATTTTATCGCTTACAACAACGCCTACTCTTGTTTTTCTTAATGCCCTTTTATTCTCCACAATCTACCCCTCCTTATGCATTCTTATTAACCTTTCCTTCAGAAAGCTCTCTTTCTCTAATTATTGTCTTTATTCTTGCTATTGTCTTTTTAACCTCTCTAATCCTCATAGGATTTTCTAATTGGTTTGTAGCAAGCTGAAATCTAAGATTAAATAATTCACTTTTTAACTTCTTTAATTCATTTTGTAATTCATTATTTGTCATATCGCGAATTTTGGATGCCTTCATTATTCTTCACCACCCATTTCTTCATCTTGCCTTGATACTATTTTACATTTAATTGGTAATTTATGGATAGCGAGTCTAAGTGCCTCTTTTGCTACCTCCTCTGCTACTCCAGCAACTTCAAACATAACTCTTCCTGGTTTAACAACAGCTACCCAGTACTCTGGCATACCTTTTCCTGAACCCATACGAGTTTCTGCAGGTTTCTTTGTTACTGGCTTATCTGGGAATATCTTTATCCAAACCTTACCGCCTCTTTTAATATGTCTTGATATTGCAACTCTGGCAGCTTCAATTTGATTGCTTGTAATCCAACCTGGCTCCATAGCCATAATTCCAAATTCACCATAAGAAACAAAATTACCTCTTGTTGCTTTTCCTTTCATTCTACCTCTTTGTTGTTTTCTATGCTTAACTCTCTTTGGCATCAACATTATTTATCGCCTCCCTCTTGTGGAACCAATGCCTTCTTTGGTAGAATTTCACCTTTGTAAATCCATGCTTTAACGCCAATTCTACCATATGTTGTATGTGCCTCTGCAAAGCCATAATCTATATCAGCTCTGAGTGTTTGAAGTGGAATTCTTCCTTCCTTATACCATTCAGTTCTTGCTATATCAGTACCACCAAGTCTTCCTGCAACCATTGTCTTTATTCCTTTTGCACCAAGCTTCATTGCTCGAGCCATTGCTTGTTTCATAGCTTTTCTGAATGAAATTCTCTTTTCTAGTTGAGCGGCAATGTTTTCCGCAACAAGTTGAGCATCTAATTCTGGAACCTTAACTTCTTTAATATCTAATGAAACAGATTTCCCGCCAGTTAATTTTTCAAGGT
This sequence comes from Caldicellulosiruptoraceae bacterium PP1, assembly GCA_041320695.1. Classification (NCBI taxonomy): domain Bacteria; kingdom Bacillati; phylum Bacillota; order Caldicellulosiruptorales; family Caldicellulosiruptoraceae; species Caldicellulosiruptoraceae bacterium PP1. Next base: position 50,574 of record JBGGOQ010000003.1, read on the forward strand.
CTTTTCTTAAGTTTTCAACACCTGCACCAGCTTTACCAATAACAATACCTGGTTTTGCTGTATATACAATAACTTTTATTCTCTTTGCAGCTCTCTCAATTTCAACCCTTGAAATACCTGCAGAATATAGTTTTTCTTTTATATGTTTTCTAATCTTGAAATCTTCAAGAAGATTCTTTTCGAAATCTTTATCATTAGCAAACCATCTGGAATCCCAATCTCTTACTATTCCAAGTCTAAATCCTTTTGGATGAACCTTCTGACCCATTTATTTCCCTCCTTACAATTTTCTATCTCTCTTTAAGAACTACTGTAATATGACTTGTTCTTTTTCTAATAATAAACGCTCTTCCTTGGGCTCTTGGTCTTATTCTCTTCATCACTGGTCCACCATTTGCATAAACTTCAGCAATATATAATTTATCAACATTCATATTATGATTATTTTCAGCATTAGCCATAGCTGACTTTATAAGTTTTTCAACCATTCTTGCAGATCTCTTTGGTGTAAATCTTAAAATACTCAAAGCTTCTTTAACTGGTTTATTCCTAATAAGATCTATTACTATTTTCACTTTACGAGGTGCAATTATTGCATTTCTCAAGGAAGCCTTTGCTACCTTTACCTCATTTGTTGCGTTAACTGCTTTTTCCACCTTTCTTCCTCCTTTCGAAAAAAGTTAATTTTATTTCAACGCAGTAGATTTTTCTGTATGGTGTCCATGTCCTTTAAATGTTCTTGTTGGTGCAAATTCTCCCAATTTATGTCCAACCATTTCTTCAGTAATATAAACTGGAATGTGTTTTCTTCCATCATATACTGCAATAGTATGTCCAACCATCTGTGGGAATATTGTTGACCTTCTTGACCATGTTTTAATAACCTTTTTCTCATTAGTTTGATTCATCTTTTCTATCTTTGCAAGAAGCTTTGGATCACAATATGGTCCTTTTTTAAGTGATCTTCCCAAAGTTTATCCCTCCTTAAACTATTATTTTCTTCTCTTTACTATCAGCTTATCAGATGGTTTATTTTTCTTCCTTGTTTTGTAACCAAGTGCTGGTTTACCCCATGGTGTTAATGGACTTGGATGTCCTATTGGTGATTTACCTTCACCGCCACCGTGTGGATGATCAACCGGATTCATAACAGAACCTCTAACTGTTGGTCTTATACCCATCCATCTCTTTCTACCTGCTTTACCTATCTTTACATTTTCATGATCAAGGTTACCAACTTGTCCCACTGTAGCTTTGCAATCTTGGCTTACATATCTAAGTTCACCTGATGGTAATCTTAGAAGTGCATATTTGCCTTCTTTTGCCATAAGCTGAGCTACCGCACCAGCAGCTTTGACAATTTGGCCACCTCTACCTGGCTTTAATTCAACATTGTGTACCATAGTACCAACTGGAATATTCTTTAATGGTAATGCATTACCAACCTTTATATCCGCATTTGGACCTGACATCAATGTCTCGCCAACTTTTAAACCTTCTGGAGCCAATATATATCTCTTTTCACCATCTACATAGTGAAGCAATGCGATAAATGCTGATCTATTTGGATCATATTCGATTGCAGCAACTTTTGCTGGAATACCATCTTTATCTCTTTTAAAGTCAATAATTCTTATCTTCTTTTTGTGGCCGCCACCTTTATGTCTAACAGTTATTCTCCCTAAATTGTTTCTTCCAGCAAATTTTTTCTCTGAAAATATCAAAGATTTTTCTGGTTTTGTTTTTGTAATAACTTCTTTATAGTGTAATACTGATGACTGTCTTCTTCCTGGTGTTGTAGGTTTATATATTATTACGCCCACCTTTTTTCCCCTCCTTATTCCTTAGATTAAACCATCAAAGAATTCAATTGTTTTGCTCTTATCTGTTAGTTTTACTATAGCTTTTTTCCAAGCACGAGTTTGCCCTTCAAATCTTCCAAGTCTTTTTTTCTTTGGTTTTACATTCATTGTCCAAACCTTATCCACTTCAACGCCAAATATCTTTTCGACTGCTTTTTTGATTTCTACCTTATTAGCTTTTTTATCAACTTCGAAGGTATATTTTTTGTCTTGTAACATACTCATACTTTTTTCTGTAACTATTGGTCTTTTTATGATATCTTCGTATTGCATTAAGCGTACACCTCCTCTACTTTTTTAGCAGCATCTTGGAGGATTATAAATTTTTCATATTTCAAAATATCAAAAACGTTTAGGTTTCCTACTTGCAATGTTTTAACTGTTGGAATATTCATAGTTGATTTTTGTAAAAACTCATTCTTTTCTGGTATTACAATCAATGCTTTTTTATCGTCAAGCCCTAAATTCTTAAGAACTTTTATAACTTCCTTTGTTTTGTATTCATTCATATCCCATTTGTCAATAACAATAACATTACTTTCTTTAACCTTTAATGAGAGTGCACTTTTGAGTGCCAATCTCTTAACTTTCTTCGGTAAATCAATGGAGAAATCTCTTGGTTTCTTTGCAAAAACAACGCCACCTTTTCTCCATGTAGGAGCTGTTATTGAACCTTGTCTTGCTCTACCTGTTCCTTTTTGTCTCCAAGGCTTTCTTCCACCGCCTCTAACCTCTGATCTTGTTTTTGCTGCAAATGTGCCTTGCCTTCTGTTAGCTAAGTGTGCTACAACAGCTTGATGAAGAACATGCTCATTTACTTCAATACCAAAAACTAAATCACTTAACTCATATTCACCTACTTGATGTCCTTCTATATTATAAACTGGTACCTTAGGCATTTATCTTCCTCCCTTCATTCTTTCTTGGTTATTTACTTTTAACTGAGTCCTTAATTAAAACCAAAGACCCTTTAACACCTGGTACATTGCCTTTTAAGAGAATTAAGTTTCTATCGCTATCAACCTTAACAACTTTTAGATTTTGGATTGTAACTCTTTCTCCACCAGTTCTTCCTGGCATTTTTTTGCCTGGGAATGTTCTACCTGGATTTGTGTTTGGACCCATTGAACCTACTCTTCTATGATACATTGAACCATGGCTCATTGGACCTCTTTTAGCACCATATCTTTTGATAACACCTTGAAATCCTTTACCTTTTGATGTCCCAACAACATCAACCTTTTCACCTGGTGTAAATATATCTACTCTTATTTCTTGCCCAACTTCATATTTATCTGAGTCTTTTAATCTTAATTCTTTTATATATCTCTTTGGCTTTATACCATGTTTTTCAAAATGTCCTTTTAATGGTTTATTTAATTTCTTTTCTTCAATATTAACAAAACCCACTTGAATAGCAGAATATCCATCATTTTCAATAGTCTTCTTTTGGATAACAACACATGGACCTGCCTCAATTACTGTTACAGGAATTGCATTTCCTGTTTCATCAAATATTTGAGTCATGCCTATTTTTTTTCCTAATATTGCTTTATTCATTCCAACTTACACCTCCTTATACTTTGATCTCAATATCAACGCCTGCTGGTAATTCAAGTCTCATAAGTGCATCAACTGTTTTTTGTGTGGGCTTAATGATATCAATTAATCTCTTGTGAGTCTTAAGTTCAAATTGTTCTCTTGAATCTTTATATTTATGTGGTGCTCTTATTATTGTTATTATTTCCTTCTCTGTTGGAAGTGGTACTGGACCCGAAACATCAGCACCTGTGTTTTTTGCTGTTTCAACAATTTTCTTAGCTGATTGTTCTAATAGTTTGTAATCGAATGATTTTAATCTAATTCTCATTTTTTGATTGTTTGACATTTGTTCCCCTCCTTTAAAATAATATAATTTTTACTTTTGCGACAGGGGGACTTTGCAACTTATCCGTGTGTGTCTAAACTTCTTATATAAAAATACCCGGGTTTTAGCTCTCGGGCATAAAACACCGGGCATGAAATCTCATACCTTTCCCCGTGTCGCCCGTCTCATAAGGACCAGACATACTCCGCAAAAATTACCTGCTTTTATAGCAGCAACCTTTTGCATCATCGCATCAATTTTATTTTTTCCCACACAATGACTTAATAATTTTACAATAAAAAGGGGCGGTTTGCAAGAGAAATTTAATAAGTTGCCCCGCCCTCTTCATATATTTTTTTCAAAAGTTCTGCATCTACTTCACTTGCTTTTACAAAATGGTTTGGTTCTGCACCACAATATGGACATGGTGATTTTAAATCGGTAATTTCGAAACCACAAATTCCACACACATATCTTTCATCCATAAATATTTCCTCCTAAATTCTTTTGTAATAATTTTATACCCACTTTTTAAAACTTTTTATCATAAAAATCTTTTAGTAATTTTATATGTTTTTCTTCATCTAATATTATTCTTTCAAGCATTTTTTTAATATATTTATCATCTATCATTTCTATATGTTTCTTATAATTTCTTATTGCATCCTTTTCTGATTGAATATCAAGTTTTATCATATCTTTTAGATCTCTATCGTAATTTACAAAATAGCCATTCCAGTATTGTCCATATGTTGTGTACGAACCTCTAAATTTTGGGGTTGCACCAAGTAGATAAATAGTTACACCTAATAAGTCCAAATGCTTCATTTCAACTTGTGCTATTCCAATTATTAATTCAGCAAATTCTTTACTTTTAATATCAGTAATAAAATGTTGGTAAGAATATAAGCATATTGCAGTAAGCTCACTTCCATATCCCGCATAATCATCAAGCAAAAGTTCTGCATAATGTCTATTAGGCTCTTCTACTTTGGGTTCTGGATATGGTGCATCATATGCAAATTTTGACATATCCATAAATCTATTTCCCTCCACTCATTATAAATGACTTTAATACATTATATTTTTGATAAGAGATTTTGCTACTATATCTAAACAGTTAATATGTTCATAAAAAAATTAATAATTTTATATATTTTATATATTGTTTAACACATATCATGCTTTTATAATTAACTTAAAAAGACCAATTAAGGAGCATATTTGTTAATGAAAATTGAAGTAGGAAACCTCCTTTCAGCAATATCAATAGTTTTGGATATTGCTGAAGGAAGAATTCAACATGCAACAAAAACTGCATATACAGCACTTAGAATTTCTCAAAAATTGAATATTGATGAATCGTTCAAAAAAAAGATCTATTATGCTTCTTTTCTACATGATATTGGTATTAGTTTATCTACGTCTCAATTTTATAAAGCTCATGTTGATTTTAGCTTAGCTAAAAGTCATAGTGAAATTGGATATGAGGTTGTTAAAAAATTACCTCTTGACGAAGATATCTCAGAGTTAGTTAGATATCACCACGAAGCCTTTAATGGACAAGGACCATTTGGTTTATCTAATGGTGATATACCATTTGGTTCTCAGATTATAACTTTAGCTGATCAATTAGAAATATATTATGATAAAAGTATTCCATATTACTTACAGGTTAATGAGATTGAAGAATGGATTGTGAAGAATAGAGGAGTTATATTTAATCCTGATATTGTAGATGCTTTTTTGGAAATTTCGTCTACAGATAAGTTTTGGCTTGACTTTGAAAATTCCAATTTAAGATATATAATAAATGACATTGCACCCAAAGGTGAGTTATATTTTGATTTAGAGAAAATGTCTCAATTTGCTCAAGCTATGTCAATAATTATTGATAAAAAAAGTTCATTTACAAATGAGCATTCAATAAATTTACAAAGTATTGCATATAAAATTGTTAAGGATTATGGTTTTGATTATGAAACATGTGAAAAAGTAAAAATTGCAGCATATTTACATGATATCGGTAAATTAGTTGTTCCAAATGAGATTTTAGACAAACCGGGTAACCTAACAAAAGAGGAATTTAATATTATCAAGTCGCATTCTTATTATACAAAAATAATTCTTAATCAGATTCCACCGTTTAATGGTGAAATAGCTGAATGGGCGGCAAATCATCACGAAAAGGTTGATGGAAGTGGATATCCTGAAAGGCTTGATGGTAAAAGTCTTAGCCTTTTAGACAGAATTATTGGAATTTCTGATGTGTACCAAGCCTTAACAGAGGATAGACCTTATAGAAAGGGGATGCCTCAAAGCAAAGCATTTGAAATAATACATGATATGGTAAAAAATAATAAATTTTATAGTGAGGAATTCGAACTATTGAAAAAAGCGGTAAGCTAATTACTTACCGCTATAACTTTACCTATTATTACGAATAATGCTCCACCATTTTTATTGTTTTCAGCTTTTATTTCCATATTGTGCTTTTCAATAATTGTTTTTGATATTGATAAACCTAATCCACTTTCACCTCTTGAACCTTTATAAAACCTTTCGAATATCTTATCAACATCTTTATCTAAAAAACCAGGACCATCATCAATAATTTTTAAATTAAATTTACCATTAATTACCTGTACATCAATATCAATCCTTGATTTTGCATACCTTATACAATTACTAAGAATATTTATTATTGCTTCTGAAAACTTTTCTTTGTCAGCATAGATAAAAATTTTATCCTTCGGGTTAAATGTTACTTCAATATCTTTCAAGAAAATTATACCTTCAATATTTATTAATACATCAAAAATTAGGTCATTCAAATCAACTTGTTCAAACCTAAAAACTTCTTTAAGCGATTCAATTTTTGAAAGATTAATTATTTGATTAATAATATTTTTTAATTTATCTACTTGCCTTATAATAACATTTAGACCATCTATATGAACTGAATTATCTGTTTCTGTTTTTATCATTTCAGCATACCCTCTTATTGAAGTAAGAGGGGTTTTTAACTCATGTGAAACATTTTGTAAAAATCTTTTTTGGGACTCATTATATAAATTTATCTTATCAATTAATTTGTTATATTCCTCTGCAATAATACCTATCTCATCCTTTGATTTTACGTCAACCTTTTTTTCAAAATTCAGATTTTTTGCTTCAATTATTGCGTTTCTTAATTTTATAATATTTTTTATAAGATTTCTTGACATCAAAGCTGCAATAACAATTGACATAATTAATGAAATAATAATTGATTGAATAAGAATATATAAAAACTTCTTTTCAAAGTTTGTAATTACTGATAGATCACTTATTATCAAAACATCAAAAGAATCTATTTTATCATTTTTGTAAAGTGTAAATAATTTTTTATCTTCATTAAGATAATCAACTAAATTAAAGTATCCAAATTGGTCAAGATATTTGTTGTATAAATTTATTATTTTTAATCTTCCTTCATTAGTTAGTTGCTTATTGGAGAACTCAATACTTCTATCATGACTTATAATAACTATATAATCATCCATCCACTTAAATCCATGCTTTGAAAAAAAACTCCTCACTTGTGATATAGAAAAAACTTCCTTTGTGTTTTTTTCATATACTAATTCAATCATTTTAGATATTGTTATATTTTCATCGATAATCTGTTGTATCAGTTGTTCTTTGTAATTAGAATAAAATAAAAAGCCGAAAAATAAAAATATAAATAATATTAGAATAATCATTGAAAGGAATATTCTAATTTGTATCTTCATCTTTTTTCTCCTCAAGTCTATACCCTAGTCCCCACATTGTCTTTATTTCTATAGGAACATTCTGAGCATTTAATTTTTTCCTTATTCTTTTGATAACATCATCAACCATTCTTTCATCATAAAGCGATGGATCTCCCCAGACGTTCTCTAATATAAAGCTTCTTTTGAGAACCTTATCCCTTTCAGAATATAATAAATAAAACACTTCATATTCTTTTGGAGTAAAATTTAGTTCCTCACCTATGTAATTAACTACTTTCTTTTTTTGATCAATCTCCAAACCTTTTATTTCTATGCTTTCATCATTTGGCTTTTTAATATCACCACTTGTTCTTCTCAATGTTTTTCTAATACGTGCTTCTAATTCTGCTAAGGAGAATGGCTTTGACATATAATCGTCACTTCCTAATTCAAGCCCCAAAACTTTATCAAATTCCTCACTTTTTGCTGAAAGCATAATAACTGGGACTTGGCTTGTTTTCCTAAGTTCTCTTAAGACCTCATATCCATCAACATCAGGTAGCATAATATCAAGAATCACTAAATCTGGCTGTTCTTTATAAAAAGTAATTAAAAATGAGGATGCATTTTCAAAGCATTTAACTATATAGCCTCTTTGAGATAAAAAAGTGCTTACAAAATTAAGAATTTCCTTTTCATCATCAACTATATATATAATATGTTTATACATTTTTTCACTCCTAAATTAAGTGAATTATCCAAAAATAATCTATTTAAAGCATTTAACCAAATAAAAATAATCATTGATAACATAAAAATTACAATCTGAAAAACCACATGTTTTTAATAAATTAATACATTCATCAATATCAATTCTTTCTTCAAAACGTGGTCCAAATGTTGTTTCTTTTTTCTGCCATTCTATAATAAACAATACTCCATTACTTTTGAGAATTCTTTTTGCTTCATCTAAAAATCTTCTTTTATCTTCGATTTCATGCAAAACATTAGCAATTAGTGCATAATCAGCTATATCATCTTCTATAATAAAATTATACTCTTTAGAAAGAATAAATTCTATGTTATTTATACCTTCTTTAGCTACTTTTTCTGATAACACCAATAACATATCATTATCTACATCAATAGCAAAAACTTTTCCTTCTTCCCCTATCATTTTTGCTATAGGAATTGAAAAATATCCCGTTCCACATCCTATATCAGCTAGTATCTTACCTCTAGAAATATTAAATAATGGTAGAATTTGATCTGGATTTAATATCTTTTTCCTTTCATCAGAATCTAATCTTTTAGCTTTTTCAATATTTTTTGACACTTCAATCCACCTCTTTACTAAAAATAAAAGTTTAGCAAGCTACGTAAAAAATAGCTTGCTAATAAAAATTAAAACTCCCTTAAAAATTCTTTATAAAATCTATAAGCCATATATATATCTACCTTACTTGTAATTTCAAATGTTGAATGCATTGATAAAACTGGAACACCAGAATCAATTACATTTATCATTTTTCTTGCTATAAAGAGTGCTATTGTTCCACCGCCACCTTGGTCAACCTTACCAAGAAGACCTGTCTGCCAACATATATTGTGTTTGTTTAAAAAGTTTCTAACTTTGCCTACATATTCTGCATTAGCATCTGAGCCACTATATTTGCCTCTAACGCCTGTATATTTTTCTATTGTAACACCCTTACCTACAAAAGACGCATTAAGTTTATCAAAAACGCCTTCATGGTTAGGATCAACAGCTCCTGCTACATCTGCTGAAAGTGCGTTTGAATTTTCGTAGCATTCATATAAATCAAATAAATCAGTATATCTTCCTGTTAGCTTTAATATTCTGACAATTGAATTATCTAAGAAATTGGCTTCTGCACTTGTGATACCAACACTACCTATCTCTTCTTTGTCAACAAGAAATACAACTGATGTCTTTTGTGGAACATCTTCTAAATCAAAAAGAGCTTTCATTGCTAAATATGCACAGACTCTATCATCCTGCCCATATGCACCAACAAGGCCTCTATCAAATCCAACATCCCTTGCTTTTGCTGCAGGAACTATTTCAATTTCTGCTGAAATAAGATCCTCTTCACAAATACCATAATAATCTGATAGTATTTTTAGTATGTTAAGCTTTACTCTTTCCTTAACCTCTTTATCTGGATAAGGAATTGAGCCTATTAAAATATTTAAATTTTCAGCCGGAATAACTTCTGATGCCTTCTTTTGCATTTGTTCAGATGATAAATGAATTAATAAGTCGGTTATATAAAATATAGGATCATTTTCATCTTCGCCAATCTTTATATTAACAGTGGTTCCATCAGATTTTACAACAACGCCATGAATAGCTAAAGGAACATTTACCCAATGAAATTTTTTTATTCCACCATAGTAATGGGTTTTTAAAAAAGCTAAATCATTAGACTCATAAACTGGCTTTGGCTTCAAATCAAGTCTTGGTGAATCAATATGTGCACCAATTAAATTAATACCTTGATTAAGCGGCTCTTTTCCAATGACAGCAAGAATAATATTTTTACCTTTGTTAACAAAATAAACCTTATCTCCTTCACACATCTTATCATATGAATGATAGTCTTTAAAACCGTGCTGCTTAGCTAATTTAACAATATAATCAACTGTTTCTCTTTCTGTTTTACATTCATTTAAAAATGTCTTATAATCATTAGCAATTTTATAAAGCTTTTCTTTTTGCTCTTCATCAATTGTGTCCCAAGCATTTTTATTTTTTAGGCTAAGTTCCTCAAAGAGTTTTTGACCTTCAGTTTGACTCATATAACTTTCCTCCCTAATACTTAATTAAGCATTTATTATATTAACATATTTTTTTATTTAACTGCACTAACTTTTTTGATATTTTTCTTTCAATTTTTTTGGCACAAGAAAACTTTATATAATAAAATAATAATATATCAATTAGTAAGGAGATAACAATGAAGAAAAGAAAATTACATACACCAAAACATACTGCACTTGATTTTATTAAATATATTGGACCAGGACTTTTAGTAACAGTCGGTTTTATTGACCCAGGAAATTGGGCTGCTAATGTATCAGCAGGAGCATCTTATGGATATAAACTATTATGGGTTGTTACTCTTTCTACTATAATGTTAATCATATTACAACACAATGCGGCACATCTTGGTATAGCTTCTGGTTATTGTTTAGCTGAAGCCTCTACAATTTATCTCAATAAATATCTTTCCAATTTTATTTTATCAACAGCTATTCTTTCTGCTATATCTACAGCTATGGCAGAAATACTTGGTGCGTGCATTGCATTAAAAATGCTTTTTAATATACCAATAAAGATAGGTATTTTTTTAATAGTCCCTCTTATTCTTATTATGTTACTTACAAATTCATATAAAAAATTAGAAAGATGGATTATTGCTTTTGTTTCACTTATTGGACTCTCATTTGTGTTTGAACTATTTCTTGTAGATATTTCATTGAATCAAACTTTTAAAGGTGTGTTTATCCCTAACATCCCAAATGGTTCTTTAGTAATTATTATGAGTATTTTGGGAAGTGTTGTAATGCCCCACAATTTATTTTTACACTCTGAAGTTATACAGAGCCGTCAATGGAATAAAGAAGATGAAATAGTAATAAAGCATCAATTAAAATACGAGTTTTACGATACTCTTTTTTCAATGTTAATCGGCTGGGCAATAAACAGTAGTATGATAATAATTTCAGCATCTGTTTTTTATAAAAATCATATTGTTGTTTCAAATTTAGAACAAGCTCAATTGCTATTAAAACCTTATGCAGGAAATTTATCTTCATTAATTTTTGCCATATCACTACTCTTAGCAGGTATTGCGTCATGTATAACTGCAGGTATTAGTGGTGGTTCAATATTCTCTGGTATTTTTAAAGAACCGTATGATATCAAGGACATTCATTCAAAAATAGGTGTTTTATTAACTTTAGTCCCTGCTGGACTAATAATACTCTTTATTAATAATCCATTTAATGGATTAATTATTTCTCAAATGCTACTAAGTATTCAATTACCTATAACAATATTGCTTCAAATATATTTAACATCCTCAAAAAAAGTTATGGGTAAATTTAAAAATTCAAAAGTTGATAATATACTCCTTGTTATTGTTGCTTTTATAGTTATCGGATTAAATATTTATCTACTTTTAGATAGCATCTTGTGAATACTAATTTAGCTCCCTTCTTATTTGGGAGCTATCTATTTTTATAATCCTTTATAAAGTTTTCGATAGATCTATCATATGTTTTCTCTGCCTCTTTTGAAAAGTAGCATGCAGGAAGTTCACCATTTTTTCTGTGATAATGTAAACACTCACAACATTTTCCCCTACGTGAACAAGATGAATATGTGCATGTGCAAATATTTAGATTTTTATTAACAACACACTCCAAAAAGAAAACCCCCTTAAATTTTTATTATTTTATCATTTAAAAATACATAAAAAGCTTTTTCAAATTTTATAATATCATCTTTTACATAATTTTCAATATTAAAGTCAAACACACCCACTCTATACTTTCTTTGAATCTGTTTTATATTATTTACTTCGAAATTTTCTATATCCTTTATTTGATATACTCTATTTTTTATTTCATTTTTCTCGGTTTCATTGAATACAAGCTCATCTGGAAGATATTCTTCTGGTAAATTTCTTAGTATGTCATATCGAAATATGTTCTTTAGTTCTATTTGGTTATCAAAGTAATTATTTGATTTTATAAAATTATACAACTGACTAATAAAAACTTTATTATTCTTATTTATATCAACTGCAATTGTTATCTTTTCAAAAAAATCAGAAGGTTTTTCCCTTTTAGATATTGCTTTTATTGTATATAAAAGAAGCCTTCTATTATATAATCTATCAACAAACTCTTCAATCTGCTTTAATCTATAAAGTTCATTGAAACTTATCGACTTTGTAGATATAACCTCATAGGGTGGGGTATCCCAATATTTTATGTTAAACTTTTCTACCTGTGAATCTATTTTGGTTCCTTTTAATACCTTCAAAAATCCAAGCTGAATTTCATCAGGAAAATAAAAATAAGTTTTATTAAATGACTCTTTGAATGATTGATAATCTTCATGTGGTAATCCTGCAATTAAATCTAAATGAGTAATACATGTTGTATCTTGTAATAATTTTTTAAGGTTATTATCTACTTTTTCAAGGCTATATGTTCTATTTATCTCTTTTAATGTTTGTTCATTAAAACTCTGAAGCCCTATTTCAAGCCTAAAAAGACCTTTTTTTGAGTTATTTAGGCTTTTTATAATATCATCATTAAGTAAATCTGGTGATATTTCAAAATGCACTTGTGTTGTTTTTGAATGAGTTTTGCAAAATTCAATAATTTTTATGCTCCTTTCAATATCAATATTAAAAGTTCTATCGACAAATTTTATAAGTTTTACTTCTTTTTCAAATAGAAATTTAAGTTCTTCAAAAACCTTTTCAATTGGAGCAAACCTAACACTTTTATCTAATGATGAAAGGCAATATGAACATCTAAAAGGACAACCTCTACTGCTTTCGTAGTAATATATTTTGTTTATATCAAGTATTTCATCTTTATATGCAAAAGGTAAATGTGACAAATCAAATAATGGATAATCTTTTTTATTATACATATTATTATTTTCTTGGTAATTGTCTAAAAATTCTAATATTCTATATTCTCCTTCACCTCTTATAATTTCATCAATATATTGTAATTTTGAAATATCATCAAAATAAACCTCTGGACCACCTAAAACAATATATATATTCTTATCAACCTTTTTTATTCCTTCTGCTAACTTTAATACATAGTTTCGATTCCATATATATGTTGATATAGCAACAATATCAGGCTTATATGAAAGGATATTATAAAGAACACTTTTAACATCTTGGTTTATGTTGTACTCTACAAATCTACAATTATAATTTTCATTACATATATGATATAAATACCTTACTGCAAGATTAGTATGAACATAGCTTGAATTTATTGCAACAAAAAGTATCAAGGTTAACAACTCCTAAAAACAGGTGCATTTGTATTGATATTATAATAGGATTTTTGATTATTTTCAATTATTGAGCAAATAGCCGAGTATTAATAAACTCGGCTATCAAGTATTTAATTTAAAGAGAGGCTTTATGGTTTTAAAATATTTCTAATCTTTTGAGTGTCTACTTTTGGTTTTCTATCATAGGTCATAAGTCCATTTATCTCTTGTTGAACATCTGTAAGCTGTGTATAACAGTATCCACAAATATAGTCTAATGACTTTATTTTATCATGCAGAGCTTTAAATCTTTCTATAAACTCCTCTTCTGATTCTGCTGATTTCCCATAACCCCATCCATTTGATGTTGCATATGCTATTCCACCATATTCGGTTAATAATATTGGCTGGCCTTTATATGTGTAACCTTGGGCAAATAATCTTTTCCATATAGGGCTTCTTGAGATAACATCTTCTTTTGAAGAATACTTCTTTTCTATTACTTTAGCATCTTGTTCATAATCATGTATTGTTAACAAATCTGTATCTGTATGCTCCCATCCATCATTTGATACAACTGGTCTTGTGGTATCTAAGGCTCGAATCATATTAACAACTGCAACAGTATAATCTTGTTCATCTTTATTAATTACAACATTAGGTATCCCCCATGATTCATTAAATGGTGTCCACGTTATAATACAAGGATGATTATAATCTCTTTCAATTACCTCTTGCCATTCTTGCATATATGCTTTCATTGCTGTATCGCTAAATTCATAGAATGATGCCATTTCACCCCAAACTAATAAGCCTAATCTATCTGCCCAATAAAGAAAAAGTGGGTCTTCTGCCTTTTGATGTTTCCTAACACCGTTAAATCCAAATTCCTTTGTCATCTTTATATCATATATAATACTTTCTTCATCTGGTGGTGTTATATTTGAATCTGGCCAATATCCTTGATCAAGAATTAATCTTTGATAGATTGGTTCACCATTTAACAATACCTTCCCATCAATAACTCTTATCTCTCGCATACCAAAATAGCTCTTTACATCATCATAAACCTTACCATTGTTATCAATTATCTTAAATTCAATATCATATAGGTTAGGATGATCTGGATGCCATAACATAAGGCCCCATTCTGATACTTTTTTACTATATACATTTATCGAAAATCTAAGCTTTTGACTTGTACACCTTACAACTGTTGATGTTATAAATTCTCCTTTGTAATAAATATCAGTTTGAAGACTAATTTCTTCATCAACAAAATTAAGGTTAGCCTCAATATCTATCATTCCTTTATTTACAACCGATTTCATTTTTACATTTGCAATACATCTCTCATCTACTGGTTCAAGCCATACTGTCTGCCATATTCCGGTAGTTCTTGTATACCAACATGCAAAAGTAGATTCAATCCATGACTGTTTACCTCTTGCTTGTTCTTTGTTTTCCCATTCATCTTCTGCTTTTACATAAACAGTATTTTCTCTATTATGGTCTATATAATTTGTTATATCAAAACTAAATGGAGTGTACCCTCCTACATGACTTCCTAAGTATTGTTCATTTACCCATATCTTAGCTTTATAATCTACTGCCCCAAAATTAAGTATTATGTTTTTCCCTTCCCAATCTTTTGGTATGCTAAATGTTCTTTTGTACCAAACATAATTGTGCCCTTCTTGTATATTTATGCCACTTAACTTTGTTTCATAGGTAAATGGAACTATTATTCTTTTTGAAAAACTTTTACCTTTAAACCATCTCTCTTTTTCACCTAAATTATTGTCATCAAACTCAAATTCCCATTCTCCATTTAAATTCATCCATTGTTCTCTTTTAAAATTTGGTCGTGGATATTCTTGTCGTGGTATCTGTGTCATTTACTTTTCTGCTCCTTTCAAAAATATTTATAAAAATTATAAAACTATTTTACAATTCGAGTATAATTGAAATAATCAAAGTCATATATTGAATCTGTTGACATAGGAGAATATGCTGTAATTCCAACTCGAGTAATGTCAAAATTGCTTCCTGAATATTCTGCTATATTAGTCCACTTTTTATTATTATCACTTTTATACATTGATGTGTATTTATTAGCTTTCTTTTCAATTTTTAAGGCAATATTCTTTGAACTGTTAGATATTTCTATTTTCTTCGAAAATATTGTACCTTTTAAACAATAATAGAATTCAATATATGTTTTTTTATCACCATCTATCCTAACAAGTTCTATATAGTTATCATAGTCTTGAAATATAATAAGTCCTGCTCTATCACCATAACTTTTTTGCAAAGGGCTTAACGAAGTTTCTATTGAAAAATTAAGGTCATTAGTGTATTGTATGATAATATTCGATACATCAAGATTATCATTTTTTATATTTTGTAAATTAGTTTGATATGTCTTTATTCTCAAATTGCCTTTTTTTGCTGTTAATGAAATATTATTTTGTCCAATAATAAACCATTTCGATCTATCAAGTTTCGTACTATTAAAATTATCACTTGATGCTAATTTAGGCACTTTAGAACCAGATGGTAGTGGTTGAGGTGTATAAGTTGGTCCAATAACCTTTACTTTTCCATCCTTGGTAAATAGCAGTCTATCAATAGCTAACTGTCTTAAATATGTCCCCTCTTTTATCATTTGTGTGTGATAAACTATAAAATATTCTCTATCATCTGGGCTTTTTACAACAGAATTATGGCCAGGGCCAGTTACAAAAGAATTCTTTTTTAAAATTGGATTTTCTTTAGCTTTTATAAAAGGTCCTAATGGGTTATTAGAAACCGCATATCCAACCGAATAGTCAGGAGAGGCATAAAAATTTGCTGAATAAAATAGATAGTATTTATTATTATGTTTTACGACAAATGGACCTTCGTTCCATTTTGCACCAATTTCCCAACTTTGAGAAGGTGTAAGTAAAAATTTAGCTTCTCCTATTGTGTTTTTTAAGTCTTTTGATAACTTAACAACATAAATATCACTAGTTGGATTTTCTGAACAATCCCTTGAATAATATAAATAAACTTGACCATTATCAACAAATGGATGTGCATCAATAGCTGCATATCCAAAATCAAAAAGTGGAGCTTTTATATCTACAAATGGCCCTAATGGAGAATTAGATTCAGCAAGGCAAATTCTAAGTGTTTTATTACCATCAATCATTCCAGCAGCACTATAAAACAAATAAAACTTGCCATTATAGTATAGAACCTCTGGAGCCCAAAAAGAATCAAAACCCCAAGATTTTTCATTTGATTTATATGCAAATCCCTTATACTCGAAGTTCACTAAATCAGGCGATTCCCAAACCTCAAATCCTCCTGACATACCAGCTCCTCTTTCTGATGTGGCATATAAATAATATTTATTATTGTATTTTAAAATAAATGGATCGGCTACTTTATAAACAGTTAGAGGATTTTTATATTTTATTTGTTCACTACTCATTGCAATTTCTCCTAAATAAAAATTAAAGAGAGTAATGATTAAAACTAAAAAAGTAAAAAGACTTTTCTTCACATAAAACTCCCCTTTTTATTTTATCCTTTTAATCCACTCATTGTAATACCTCTTACAAAAAACCTTTGAGTAAATAAGAAAAGAATTATTGCTGGTAATGCTGAAACAGTTGCACCTGCCATCATTTTTCCAAATTCTATAACATATTTTCCTTGGAAAAGTGATAAACCAACTGGTAGAGTTCTCATAAATGTATCATTTGTAACAATTAAGGGCCACAAGAAATCATTCCAATTCCCCATAAACGAAAATACTGCAAGTGTAACTAGTGCTGGTTTTGATAAAGGTAAAATAATATTCTTATAAATTACAAAATTTGATGCTCCATCAATATATGCTGATTCATCATATTCTTTTGGTATTGTTTTAAAAAATTGTCTGAGTAAGAAAACTCCAAAAACGCCTGCAAGACCTGGTATAATCATTGGATAATAGGTATCAATCCAGTTAAATTTATAAACAACTATATAAGAAGGAATTAAATTCATAACTGGTGGTATCATATAGGTAGCCATAAGAAGCCAAAATAAAAGTTCCCTCCCTTTGAAATTAAGTCTTGCATAACCATATGCTGCCAAAGAATCTACTATTACAACCAATAATGTATAAACTGATGCTACAAACAAACTATTTAAAAACCATCTAATTATTGGTGCATCATAAGTATCCTTAAATATATAAATATAGTTTTCGAGTGAAAACGGGTGTGGAATCCATTCAGGTGGGACCTTTACAACCGTATACTCAGGTTTTAAAGATGTTGATAACATCCAAATTAACGGAACAATCCATATTATGCACAAAATACTAATAATTGCAGTAATAATAATCTTTTTTATCAAATCTGATCTTGACATTTATATAATCACCACCTTATTCTCTGTCCATTATTCTATATTGAAAGATTGATATTACAATCATTATTAAGCCCATTAAAATTGCCATTGCCGCGGCTGAACCCATTCTATATTGACTAAACCCTACATCTCTTATGTACATTACAGCAGTTCTTGTAGCTGTCCCAGGACCACCCCTTGTTGCAATATATGGTTGACCAAAAAGATTGAATGAAGCAATTGTTGAAGTTATTGTTATAAATAAAAATGTTGGTTTTAGAGAAGGCAATGTTATATGAAATAACTGTTGAAACCAATTAGCACCATCAATTCTTGAAGCTTCGTAATATTCTTCGGGAACATCTTGAAGACCAGCAAGGAAAATAACCATATTATTACCAATAGTCCACCAAATAGTCATAATAACTAATGCTATCCATGCATATGGCAAATCTGAAAGCCAAGGGGTTTTGATACCAAAATAATAATTTAATATACCTGCATTTGAATCAAATACCCACATCCATATCAAGCATATGGTTGATACTGAAAGTGCAACAGGCATATAAAAAATTGTTCTGAAAAAATTTTTAAATGGTATCTTTTCATTTAATAACAAAGCTAATATAAAGGCTACTGCTATTAAGAGTGGGACACTAAATATTACAAATTCAATTGTATGCCATAATGAACTCCAAAATTCTGAATAATCAATTGTTTCTTTATTGAATAAATCCATATAGTTTTTGAACCCAACAAATTTGGGTTCAGTCATAAAATCCCATTTAAAAAAACTAATATAAAGGCCATAAAAAGTAGGGTAAATCAGGAATATTAAAAATAATATAAAATGAGGGCCTATAAATAAAACAGGAGTCAATTTTGATAAAATCTTTTTCATTTAAACACCCCTTTTAATATGAATTAAAAGGCAGGCAAAATACCTGCCTTTTCCTTATCTGTCTACCTATTTTGTTTTATTATTTTTTCAACCTTTACAGCAGCTTCATCTAACGCTTGTTTTGGTGTCTTTTTACCTAATACCGCAAGATTTACTGCTTCACCAAGCGGACCCATAACATCGCCAGAAATTGGTGACATTGGTGGAAATACAATATAATCAGCTTGTTTAGCTATTTCATATTGTTCTTTCAATGTAGCAAATGCTTTACTAAATCTAACTGAATTTCTTGCTGGAACTTGACCTGCTTTTGCCCATTCAAAGCTGTTTCTTGATATAAAGTCTATAAACTTAAATATAGCATCCTTTTTAGAATTAAAGTCTTTTTTCTTAAATACAACAAAGTTGTGTGAACCTGCCCATGTAGCTTTTTTAGGACCAATTTGTGGTACAGGTGCTGTCATAAAATTAAGACCTTTTTGTTCTTTGTATCCTTGAATCATCCATATACCATTTAGTTGCATTGCTAATTTACCTTGTTTAAATAAGGTAACTTCACCGTCTTGTTGGATATTTGCTGGAGATATCTTATATTTAAATATAGTATCTACTAAGAATTGTAATGCTTCTATACCTTCTTTACTATTAAACAATGGCTTTGTAATTTTAAGATAATCATCAAAAGCTTTGCCACCAAATTGATGTAGATATGCCCAATAGATTTGGCTTGATGGCCATCCTGGAGGCATTGCAAATCCCCATTGATCTATTTTACCATCACCATCAGTATCCTTTGTGCATTTCTTAGCTAAATCAAGAAATTCTTCTCTATTTGCTGGAGGATGATCATAACCAGCTTGTTTTAACAAATCGACGTTATAGTATAATGCTAAAGGATGAACATCAAGTGGAATTCCATATCTTTTTCCATTAATTATTCCTGCTTTCCATACAACTGGTATAAAGTCATTCTCTGATAATTTTAGTTTTGATGCAAATTCATCTAAAGGCAACAATATACCTTTGTTTGCGTATTTAGCTATTGAATCAAGGTGCATTATTCCTATATCAGGAGCCTTTCCACTAACAACTGCTGTAACAATTTTATCATAATAGGCTCCCCATTGCATAACTTGCATCTTAACTTGTATTTTACCTTGATACTTTTGATTAAAGATATCTACTAACTTTGCAATACCTTTACCATCTGGCCCTGTAAAACCATTCCAAAATTCAAGCTGAATAGGTCCTGCTGCTTTTGCTGAATTGGTATGAAACGCAAAAGCAAATGTAAAAGCAAACACAACCACTAAAAATAAGGCAATCATTCTTTTAGAACTTTTCATCTTTATACCTCCTAAAGTTTTAATTTTATCTAAAACCATTTATGGTTTTAGCCAAGTAATAAACTAATCATTATGTAGTATTTATATTAATATATTAATTATTATATTAATATTATAAAAAAATAATCACCTATTTGCAGTAGGTGATTTAAAAATTTTATTACTTTTTTATTATATTTGCATAATGTTTTATTCTTTTTATTAATTTATTATTTATTAATTAAGTATTTTGCTTATTTATTTATCTGTTTATAATATAATTTTACTTCAATATTTGTATCATAATTCCCAAAACCTTTACCAAATATAGTAACACCACCAGGATGTAAAGAATCTTCATGAACAGTTATTGTAAATGTTATATATCTATTTTCTTTTATATTTAAATCTGAAATGTTAACATTTGATACCTTTCTCCCATCTATAAATGTTCCATTGTCTTCAACTAGAATCCTTTTCAAAAGTCCATACTGAGATATATTCTCTGGCCACCATTCAGGTGTATAAAAACCTTTTTTATCATTAAAATCACCCGGGCTTGTAAAAGTACCAATGTTTATATCATTTACATAAAATGTAATATCAGAAGGCCATTCAATTAAGCTTCCAGGTGCTTCTGATCCAAGTTCAAGCATAATTTCTAACATATCAGGTTCTTGACTTGCTAATAAATAATTTGGTATTGAATATTTAACATATCCTGTTGTAAACCATAGTATAGATGCATGAATATGTTCTGGATCCGCAAAATATCTTGGCTCATCATACATTCCGATTAATTTTTCGGTCGATGCCAAACCACAGGTAGGTTTTACATCAAAATCAATATACTGCCCTACCGGAATAGAAAAGTTATAGTAGTTATGAATTTCTTTTGGTTTTTTAATTATTACAGTTGCATAATCCATATTTAAAGAACATAGCTTTTGAGCTCCTCTAATACCTGGCTGTGATTCTGATTTTATTATTCATGCTTTCTCCAATTTATTTATATGCATCGTAACTATTGCCGAAGATAAGCCAAGATTTTCAGCAATCTCTTTTATATTCATGGATCTATCCGAAAGAAATTCTATAATCTTTAAACGAACATCAGAAGCTAATGCCTCGAAAAAAGCTATATTCTCTTGTGATGCAAATATTTCCATCAATTACACCTTCTTTTTTAGATTATATTAATATTAAACTAAATTTATTAATATATTTCAAGATATTCTTTAATTAATTTTTGTATTAAATAAAAAAGACTACCAAAAAGGTAGTAACCTTTTAGTAGTCTTTAAATTCTATAATTTATATGAAAATCATCATATAAACAAATTAACCCCTGCTTCACTGGCCTCTCCTAAGTATGTTGCAACTCCACCAATTTCAACACCATCAATAAGTTCTTCTTTTTTAATACCCATTACATCCATTGACATTGAGCATGCAATAAACTTAACACCTAATTCTTGAGCCTCTTTAAGCATCTGAGGTAATGAATTTACATTCTTTTTCTTCATCATATATTTCATTAATCTTGGGCCAATACCTAAAAAGTTAAGTTTTGATAAAGGTAGTTTGTCAACACCTTTTGGCATCATCATTCCAAACATCTTTTCCAAGAATGATTTTCCACCTGCTTTTTTCTTGGCATCTCTTAAAACATTTAATCCCCAAAATGTAAAAAACATAGTTACTTCGTCACCCATAGCTGCTGCACCAGTTGCTATAACTAAAGATGCCATTACCTTGTCTAAATCATTGCTAAAAACAATAATGGTTTTTTTATCCTCTCTCATATATAACACCTCCTCTCTGCACTATAATTCTTAAACCTTTTTTATTTTTGCTTTTATTATTCCATTTACTTCTTCAAGAGATATTAATTCATTTTTTGTTTTTTTGCACCAGCTCTCAACATCTCTTTTAAAAGCCATATCAGTTACTTCAATTACAACTACATCTCCACTTTGTGCCTCTTTCATTTGTTTAAAAAGTTGTGTTATTGGACCTGGGCATTGTAAATATTTAGCATCAATAAAATATTCAGCCATTTTAAAAACACCTCCAAATATAATAAATTTATTTTGTCCAAAACTATTACATTAAAAAAATACCCCTGTTAAATAATTAAAAACCAATTTGTGATTGTTAATTATTTATCAATTCATAGCAAAAAAAGCCTTACTGCAAAAGTTATGGCTTTTGCAGTAAATTTATGTTAAAAATTTAATCAATGTATTTATTATTTTATTTATCTCCTCTTTTGAGATATTCTCTTTTTCAAAGCATGTTGATGCATGGCTATCAATTAATAAAAACCCAACCTTTTCTATTGATTTTTTTATTGCTGAAATCTGAAGCATAACTTTCTCACAATCTACATCATCTTCTACCATTTTTAATATTCCTTCAACATGCCCTTTTATTGTTTTAAGCCTCATAATCACATCTTCTTTTTGATTATTATGAAGCATATTACTTCTCCTCTTTCATAGAAACTGCACCATGAGGACAATATGCTGTACAAACACCACAGCCTGTACATTTTGATTCATCAATGTCAATCTTTACATTAAAAAATCCTTGCCTTTCAATTTTAAAAGCACCAAACTTACATGATCTTGCAGCAGGGCAAAATGGTGATGAATCACAAACGTTTTTATCAAGTTTTGCCTTTCTCATTTTCAACCTCCCGTTAAATTATCCCCATACCTATGGGGTGTATCCATATAATATTATATTCGTTTCTTTTAAAATTTTCAATATTTTTTTAAATAAAAAATTATGATGTTTGTGTAAATTAACCGCAACAGAAAGAGAAAATATTGAAGCAATAGCCATCAACTGTGTATTATATTAGTTAAAAAGACAAAAACATACATAGGAGGATAGACTTTGGCTCACAAAAATAATGTCACTATGTAGAGAATTAAATATTTATTTTATTAAAAATTTATAAAACTTGGTAAAATTAAAAGAAATTTAGCGGAAAATAAAGCTAATTTTTACTATAATTATTTGATAAAATTGTAAAAGCCCACACCCCTTTATTTTAATGGGTTGCAGGCTTTTTTTATTCTTTTTGCTGCAAAAGTTAGGTTAATGCCCTATTAAGAATGCTACTTTAGGATAAAAAGTGTTAAGCAGAAGGCTGCGAGTGACTTTTTGATTGACATTACTTTTTGAATTACTTGTTGTAAAAGTGACGTGTAAAAAACTTTACAACTTCCACAATAGGTATTATTGAAATTGAAGCCAAAATTATAATTGTCCACTGTGAAATATTAAGGTATTCCAGCTTAAATAGCTCCCTTAACGCAGGAATTAATAGTACTGCAACCTGAAGCAATATCGAAGCTATAAAAGCAAGATTTAAATATTTGTTTGAAAATACACCCATTTTGAATAACGAGTTATTGTTTGAACGTGCATTGTATGCATGTGTAAGCTGTATTAAGCTTAGTGTCATGAAAGTCATGGTAATTGCAATTTTATGGTTATATAGTTTTTGTCCAATAAAGAATACCAGCAATGTTATCAATCCTTTTAAAATGCCCTGATAGATAATCGAAAAGCCAAGACCTCCAGCAAAAATATTTTCAGAAGATTTTTCAGACTTTCTCTTCATTACATCGATTTCTGCTTTTTCCATGCCAAGTGCCAAAGCAGGAAAAGTGTCTGTCACAAGATTTACCCACAGTATATGAATTGGATACAATACTATCCAGTTTAAAAGTGTCGCAATGAATAATGTTACAACTTCTCCAATGTTTGAAGAAAGCAAAAACTGTATAGTTTTTCGAATATTATCATAAATCTTTCTTCCTTCCTCAACAGCTGCAATAATTGTAGCAAAGTTATCATCTGCTAAAATAACATCAGATACATTTTTTGTCACATCGGTTCCGGTTATGCCCATACCAATTCCAATGTCGGCAGCTTTCAGAGCAGGTGCATCATTAACTCCATCACCTGTCATAGCAACTATTTTGTTGTGACTTCTCCAAGCGTCTACAATTCTTAATTTGTGCTCAGGAGAGACTCTTGCATATACCCTTACTTCTTTTACTTTTTCCTTTAGTTGCTGGTCTTCTAATTTGTCAATTTCGGTACCTGTCATAACTTGCGAAAGTTCATCTTTGTTGGTATCAATTATTTTTAATTCCTTAGCAATTGCGATTGCTGTGTCTTTATGGTCTCCTGTTATCATCACAGGTGTTATCCCTGCTTGGTAACAAACATCAACAGCTTTATAAGCTTCTTTTCTTGGAGGGTCAATCATTCCAATAAGTCCTATAAAGATGAGGCTGTCTTCAATAGCATTTTTATTGTCTAATTGGTTTTTATCAATTTCTTTATAGGCAAAAGCTAAAACTCTAAGTGCATTGGAAGACATTTCTTTGTTTGCTTGGAGAATTTTTTCAACCATATTTTCATCAAGAGGAAGGATATCATCGTTTATCATTATAAACTTGCATTTATTGATTATCACGTCCAAAGCACCTTTTGAAAAAACCTGAAATTTTTGGCCATTTTTGTTTGTATGCACTGTTGTCATCATTTTCCTGACAGAATCAAAAGGTACTTCATCTATTCTCTTATAAACCTTTTCAATTACGTTCTTATTAAATCCTTTCTCGTATGCAAATTTTGCCAAGGCAATTTCTGTAGGATCACCTATAAACTGAGGATTTTTGTTAACTAAATTTAATTTAACGTCATTACAAAGTGCCATTATCTGAAGTAAAGTTTTTGATGAATTATCTTCATTTTTAAGAGTATTGTTTAAATTAGCGTTACAATAAACTTTTACAACATTCATCTTGTTTTGAGTAAGTGTCCCAGTTTTATCTGAACAAATAATTTCAACTCTTCCTATTGTTTCTATCGAAGATAGTCTTCTTATTATGGCGTTTCGTTTTGCCATTCTTTGAACACCAATTGCTAAAACAATCGTAACAACTGCAGGAAGTCCCTCTGGGATTACAGCAACAGACAATGAAACAGCAGTCAAAAACATCTCAAATACATCTCGACGGTAAAAAAGCCCTGTTACAAACACAATAAATGCAATTGCCAGAATCCCAATAGTAAGATATTTACCTATTTCTTCCAATTTTTCGTGAAGAGGAGTTTTGGTAGTAATTGCAGATTGAAGGTTAACAAAGTTTGCTATTTTTCCTATCTCTGTTTTCATGCCTGTTGAAACAACTACACCTTTTGCTCGGCCATATGTTACAATTGTTCCCATGAAAGCCATATTTGTTCTTTCTGCAAGAGGGATTAATTCCTCAAGCTTATTATTTGTATCTTTTTCAACAGGAACTGATTCTCCAGTTAGAGCCGACTCATCAATTTTAAGGTTGAAGCTTTCAATTAGTCTCAAGTCTGCCGGAACAATATCGCCTGCTTCAATCTCGATTATATCACCAACTACTATTTCATCTGTTTTAACATGTAATATGCGTCCATCTCTATAAACTTTTGCATATGGCATATTAAGTTTTTTTAATGCAGCAATGGCTTTTTCAGCTTTTATCTCTTGGGCTACTCCAAAAATTGCGTTGATGATTAAAACTGCTAAGATGATTGCAGCATCTGCTACTTCTCTGAGAAGAATTGAGATTATGGCAGCAACCAATAGTACAAGTACCATAACATTTTTAAATTGTTCGCCAAAAAGTACTAATAAGGATTTCTTTCTTCCTTGTTCAATTATATTTTTTCCATTTACCTTGATTCTTTCTTCTGCTTCTTCTAAGGAAAGTCCATAAAAACTGGTTTTTAAATCTTCTAAAACATTCTCTACATTTTTTGAATGAAAATTATTAATATTTTGTTTCAACTTTTAATTCCTCCTTTTTAAGTATTATTTTTAGCCTTTTGCAAAAACGCTCAAAATGTTTATAAAAATAACTCTAAATTCATTCAATCTCTCTTGAAAAATGCATCCAAAAATAATCCTAACATGAATTCCGATAAAATTTATTCCATTGTCTATTCTTCTTTACCTAAAATAGCTTCTGTACCTTTATTGGATACTATTTTGTATCAATCTTCTTTTCCTATCTTCTACTTATATTACATTTTTCATTCATCTATTTCCTATTATTTATAAAATTTTATTGTATCTAATTCCCATTATCCCATCTTATTTCTATTCACTTCACTCCTTTTGCAAACGACTAAGGTATTATTTTAAAAAATTCAATATTTCAGATACTATTATAAGGTTACTAAATATTTTTAAAGTCAAATAAAAAAGACTTTTAACATGTGATTATATACCACATGTTAAAAGTCTTGCACACCCTATTTAGGAGGACCTTATCCCCAGAGAAAGATTTTAAAAATATCTTTCTCGCGAATGTTGAGGACAAGTCATTTGGTGCTACTCCCTTTTAACATAAATGAAAAACTATTTTAAGTTTTTTAATCAAAGCCTATTTAATATTATACAGAACAACTTACATCTTTTCAATACCATAATTATTCACAAGTTTTTATAATAAAAAAATAATACTAACATAACATTTTTAGTAAATATTCGTTATAATTAGATGTGAAAATATTCATTTGTTAGGAGGTAAAAATTAATGAAGAGGTTTTTTAAAGTTATATCAATTGTATTAATTTTAGCATTTTGCTTATCTTCAATTTCATTTGCTCAATCACAACTTATTACTGATACCAAGGAGATTGAGGGTAAAACCTATGTTGAGATTAATAACTTAAGTCAAATTCTTGAATTTAATTACACAAAAAATGAAAATGGTATTGTGGTTTCCTCAAAAACACTTTCTGTAAAAGAGATAATTGATAAGGTTAATAAATCTGTAGTAGCTATAATTGGTGATAGTAAAAAGATTAAAGCTGATGATTTCTATTATAGTAAAATTCCAGCAGGTCTTATGCATGGCTCTGGTGTTGTAATTGATAAAAATGGACTTATTCTTACAAATAACCATGTTGTTGAGGATATGAAAGAGCCATATGTAATCTTTTATGATGCAAAAGCATATAAAGGAACAGTCCTTTATAGGAATAAAGACATCGACCTCGCTATTGTAAAGGTTAATAGATCAAACTTAACACCTATTGAAATTGAAGACCCAAAAAATATAGATGTTGGTGATGATGTTCTTGCAATTGGGACTCCTTTATCTATTGCTTGGAGAAATAGCGTATCAAAAGGTATTATAAGTGGGCTTAATAGGCCGGTTGATGAGACATATACCTATATCCAAACAGATGCAAGTATAAACCCTGGAAATAGTGGGGGACCACTTGTTAATATGCAAGGAAAACTGGTTGGTATAAATACACTTGGTATTGCCTATTGGCAAGGTATTAATTTTGCAATCCCAGCTGAAAATGTTTTGTACTTTATTGATCATTTTAAGAAATATGGCAAACTAAAAAGATGCTATTTGGGTTTAGAATTTGAAGATAGTTGGCTATCTTATGTCGGACTTCCTTCCACTCTTGGATTAAAAATTGTTGATGTGAAATCTGATAGCCCATTAAAAGGATTTGTACAAGAAAATGATATCTTAATATCTATAAATAATATCTCAATAAATTCAGTTGCAGAATATAATGAAACATTAAAGAAGTTTTTACCTGGTGATAAGGTTTTGGTAAAAATCAAAAGGCAAGATAAGACACAAGATAAAATACAAGATAAGATATTAGAAAAAACAGTAACACTTAAAGAATATCAAGAAAGCAAATAATATGGTAAGGAGATGAGATATATGAAAAAAAGAGTATTATCATTATTTATAATATTTGTTGTTTTATTTTCCTTTGCAGCATCATTTGCACAGGATGATGACGGTGTAATTGATTTTTACTCTGTATTTTCAAAAGATGATGTAAATAAAAATAAGGTTGGTAACAGTGTATATAACTGGTCAATATACATGCCTCAAGATGCTTATATAAATAAAGATCCAAAAGGCACATATTTTTCTATGAGCAGCAATAGTTATAAAGCTAACATTTCAATTGATTCAATATTAAATACATTTAATTATTCTTCATTAGATGAAATAATTCTCTATGGCAAAGATTTATTAAGTGGGTACTATGGTTCAAATAAACTATATTCACTTATTAAAGGAAAGGATAAATTAAATCAACAGTATATTGAGACAACTAATGTATATACAGATTCTTTTTATGTATATGTTGATGAAGAAGAAAGCACAGGACAATTTACTTTAACAAGAATATATTTAAGTACTAATAAAAAGTATAACTATATATATAGGGTTATGATTAATATGGATTTAAAATTCTATAGAGAACATCCAAATCTTCTTTATAAAATCGCAGATTCTTTTGAAATGAATTTTGATTCTAAAAATCCAAATATCAAAGATTTAGCTGATAATGTTACAAATTGGAGAGTTCAGAAGAATACAAGTTATGGTTGGCAGATTGACCTTCCACCTTATTGGCGAACTACTGATATGTATAATTTTGAATATAATTCATCTACACAATCATTTGCTCCATTATATAGCGATGAAGAAATGGGTAAGACTGATACTTCAATAAATAACGAAGCAAAGGATTCAGTTGCTATTCAACCACAACAAATAATGAATGTTTTGGATGAATACCTTACTGTATCAGTTATTTCAACAAATAAAGGTAATTTTGATTCATGGCTTGAAAGTGAAAAAGAAAGTTATAAAAAATATAATTCATTACTATATAAAGTTGAAAAGATAAGTGATTTTAATATTGCAAATTCAACAAGTAAGCTTATAGAAGCCACAATTCAGCAAAGTGCAAATAAGAAATTTGTAGAAAAAAGGTTATTAGTTGAATCAAATAATACAAAATACCTTGTAAGGCTTTATGTACTCAAATCAAAATATGATAAAAATAAAGCACAATATGAAAGGATTTTATCCTCATTTAAACCAATAAATCAAAAAAGTAAATATTTAGGAACAATTATATGGCCTGGAGATTTAAGTATTAAAAATACAACACAAAAGATAAAATTCAAAAAATACCCATTTGAAATGCAGCTTTCTAAGGATTGGAGAACAAATCAATATTATTATGGTGGTATGGGGTATTATTATGAATTTAAACAATTTGTAGATTACTCTGTATCAGATTTTGAAAATTTAACATTATATAATGTAAACAATACAACACTTAATATAAGCTGCTTTTTAAGTATGGATTCATTTGAAAATAGAATCAAAAATTATTTACAACCATTGACTGAAGATAATAACTATAAAAATAAATTGATTGATATAACAGTTGAAAAATTCTCAACAAGAGGATTAAATATGTACAAAGTATCCACAAGATATAATATTAAAAAGGTTCAAGAGGTAGCTTCAGAAAATATGCAAAGAGATTTTGACTTTAATGCATTATTCAATAGAACTCAATATTTTATAGGTACAGGCAAATACTTCTATACAATAGATCTAAATGCACCAGTTATGTATTGGACCAATTCATTAGAAAGCGAATTTGATAAGGCATTTAAGAGTATTAATATTGAGAACATTGTAGATTTGTCAAAGGTAAATATCAAATGGGTAAAAGATAATATATCAAATTACCAAAAGAAGGATAAATAAGATTTTTAAGTTAACTTAAAGAGGCTAACCCAAAACATATTATTCTTTTATATTTCGTGCTTTATATAGTAGATAAATACTAAATACTGAAAATATGTAAAACAAAAGAGGGTGTTCAATTATCTTTTGAGACACCCTCGAATTTCTTCATATTCTAAATTAATATTATATATAGCAAGGTTTGCCAACAATATATCTGCTTTATTATTATCGTAATTTATAATTATATTATTATTATCGTTCACATAATACTTTCTAAATATAATATTTACCTCATCTTTATGTTCAAATACATTCGTTACAGGGTTTAATGGCAAAGCTATATTACTTTTAAAATATGTATCAAATATTTTATATATAAACATTTTCATCACCTATAATACTGTGCTTGCAAAGAATACATTTCATTATATTCATTACATTCTTCCATTAACTGCTCATGTGTACCAAAGGCTACAATCTCTCCCTCTTTAATAAATATTACGTAGTCAGCAAATTTTACACTTGATAATCTATGAGAAATAAATACTGCTGTCTTACCTTCAGTAAGTTTTGAAAATTGTCTAAATAGTTCATATTCTGCATATGGATCTAATGCACTTGATGGCTCATCTAATATTATTATTGGGGTATCTTTAAAAAAAGCTCGAGCTATTGCTAATTTTTGTAATTCTCCGCCTGATAACTCAATCCCTTTTTCATCAAATATCTTATAAAGCTGTGTATATATTCCTTTTTCTAATGTTTTTATTTTCTCTCCTAAACCAACATTAGCTAATATTTTTAATACAGCATCATCATTTATATTGTCTTCTGATAAAGTTACATTTTCCTTTATACTAGCAGCATAGCTTTGATAATCTTGAAATACTACACTAAATAATTTCCTATAATCAGTATAATTTATGTCTTTTATATCGATTCCATTATATGCAATTATTCCGCTTTGTGGATCGTATAATCTAGTTAATAACTTAACAAAAGTGGTTTTACCTGCTCCATTTGGACCAACTATCACATACTTTTTATTTGATTCTATTTCAATATTAAGATTCTTAAAAAGAATTCTTTCAGCTCCAGGATATGCAAATGTTACATTTATAAATTTAATAACAAAATTGTTAATACCTTCAATTTTCTTCGATAGCATCTTTTTATCTTCTTTTTGAATCTTATTTTCAATTGAAAGAAAATCTCTAAAGTATTGAACATATTCTCCAGTTGACTTAACCTCAATATAATTCCATGCAATTCCATTTAATGATTCTGTAAAACGACTTATGGCATTGAAAAATAAAACAAAATCTCCAAAAGTAATTTTCTTAATAATGACTTGATAGCCTAATAATAGATAACATATTATATCTTGAATTAAGGAAGCAATATTTGATATTAAATAATTTATATGCATATTTAGATAAAACGATTTGTTTTCTTTTTCTAACTTTTTAAAAATTATATTTATTTTATTTTCTATCCATGAAGAAATGTTGAACAACCTTAACTCTTTTGCATATTTTGAATCTTGAAATAAATTCATATAATAGCTTAATTTTCTTCTTAATGGTGCTAAGTTCTCATACGTTTTTATTTCAATACGCTTACTTCTATTATTTAATAATGCATTTAAAATTACAACAATTATTGCTAATAAAACTATAAAAAAATTTAATCGTGATAAAATTATAATAATTGATGCAATAGTAATTGCTTGAGATACAGAGTTGAAAATTGCATTTACAATTTTTGTTGCCCCACCTTGTGATATTTTAGTTGCTTTTTCTAAACTATCCCATATTTTAGGATCTTCTAAATATTGTAAATCCAAATTAGCAACTTTCTTTTTTATCATTAATGAAAAGTAATTAAAAAGCATATCAGATTTTATTTGTAAAAAGTTACCTCTTAGAATATAAGAAAATGTATTATAACTAATAGTTATTAAAAAATAAGCAAAAACTAAATAACAAATAGTATTGAAATTCTTCCCTTTTTGTATTGAATCTAATACTATTTTAGGGAAATATAATCCGATTAATGGAAATAATCCATCTGTAATTGTAAGAACAGAATATAGTATAAAATATGATTTGCTAAAACCCCATACAATTTTAAGCAAATAAAAATTATTTGATAATGATTTTGGGACATCTTTTAATAGCGGTTTTATAAAGTTATCTATATTTTTCATGAAACATCAACCCTCTTATATCAAACACTATCACATCTAAACTATTATCATATAGAAATTATATTTATGAAAAATATAACATTATTAATTTATGCATCTTTTAATTAGATCGAAACATGATATACTTACTATTCTGTTGTATCCTATATGGAGATTAGGCTAACGCTATTATAATTTGGGTATAGTAAATATTCCTCTTCCTTTTAGAGCATAACCTATATAGTCTTATAAGTGTATTATAAATATTGATTTATTAAATATATCTTTTAAATAATATATATTACTTTATTTCCATTTATCAGGTTAATTCTATTAAATCATTTTTTTTGTGTCAATTCTTATTTTTCTTTTTTTTTCATTTTTTTAGACCTTCCTATATAATTATTATTTTATCTTTAATTTGCTCTGTTTTTCTTTTGTTTTCTCAATGTTTTAAATTTTTGTTATCAAATAAAACATAAGAAATGCAGCAGATATTTGTAAAATAAAAAAGAGAGTTTCAATTATTTGTAAACTCTCAAATAAATTATTAAAAATAAAAATACAAATAAGACTTTATGTTACCATTAAAAAGCTTTCTATTTCTATCAGCTTTTCTTCCAAAGGCTTTTTCAAAGTCTTCAAATGCACTCAATATAAAAAATCGCCAGTTAATGAATTCTTTGAGATTCTTACCGAATGCCTTATAAAGCTGAAATAAATCACTTTGGCTAATTCTTTCACCGTATGGTGGATTGCATACTATTATTCCCTTTTCACTTGATTTCTTTATCTTTGTTGCATCTTCTTTAAATATCCTTATATCCTTATCTACACCTGCTAATTTAGCATTGTTATGTGCTGCTTTTAAAACCTCGCTATCTATGTCGCTTGCAAGTATCTCAAATTTTTCATTTGGCTTTACCATTTGCAAAGCCTTAATTCTTGCTTCTTTCCATAGCTTCTCATCAATCAATCCCCAATTTTCTGAAATAAAATTCTTGTTAAGCCCTGGAGCAATATTTTTTGCATATAAAGCTGCTTCAATAGCTATTGTGCCTGAGCCACAAAATGGATCCCATAGTGTTTCAGAACTTGTCCTCCATCTACTTAATAAAACCATAGCAGAGGCCAATGTTTCTTTTATTGGTGCATCACCTATATACTTTCTATACCCACGTTTATGAAGTGAGCTACCTGAGGTATCCAATGTAATTGTTGCTATATCATTATTCAAAGCTATTTCAATTGGGTATTTAGCACCTGATTCTTCAAACCAATTCTTATTGTATCTTTTTTTGAGTTTTTCAATTATAGCTTTTTTAGTAATAGCTTGACAGTCTCTAATGCTAAATAGAGTTGATTTTACTGACCTGCCTGTTACATATATATTAGCATCTTGAGGTAGTATATCTTGCCATTCAATTTCATAAACACCATCAAAAAGCTGGTCAAATGTTGTTGCTTTAAACTGTTTTATTATTATTAACACTCTATCAGCTGTTCTAAGATGTATATTTGCTCTACAAACATCAAAGTAATCCCCTTCAAATAAAACCCTTCCGTTATCAATTTTTAGATTTTGGTATCCTAAGTTTTTAAGCTCTTCTGAGACTATTGACTCTATACCAAAAGAACTTGTAACAGCAATTTTAATCATTTATAACACATCCATTTATATTTTTATATTTATATTTTAATCCTATCATTTATTTAACATTCTTGATAAAATAACTTTATAGCCATCAGCACCATAATTTAGTGCTCTATTAACTCTACTAATAGTTGCTGGAGATGCTCCAGTTTTTTTAGTTATATCATTATATTTAGCATTCTCATAAAGCATCCTTGCTACTTCAAATCTTTGGGACATCTCTTGTATCTCTTTAATTGTGCATAGGTCTTCAAAAAAGTTATAGCATTCTTCTATTGTTTTAAGGTTTAAAATAGCTTCGAATAAATGGTCACACATCTCGTTTTTTAATTTTGAGTTCATGTTAAATCTTTCCACCTTATATTACTTCTTTTATTTAAAATTATATCAATATAATTAATTGAAGTAAATATAAGCAATATTAAGGGGAAGATTAGATCTTCCCCTCATTTTGCTTTTCCATGTTTTTGCATATTTCGCAGCCGTAACATACTGAAAGCCTTTCTTCAAAAATCAGTTTAACCAAGTTGATTATTTCTGTGTGTTTAGGGTTATTATCTATTGAATGAAAAATTACTTTTTTCGGTGATATTGAAATTATTCTACTAATCAGAATATCTTCAGTAGTAAGATTTAGCTTAAAGTTTTTCTGAAGTAGATTATAAACCTCATCTTGCACCTCATTATACTGTTGATTTAAAATAGCATAACGATTATTTAAGGGAACAATATGCACTAAATCCTCTTTTGAATCTTGGATATTTAGAAAATACTTTAAAAGGTTTATAAACTCATAATACTCTCTTTCTAAAAAATAATTATTTGCTGAGTAATCAATGAGATTTATTACCTCTTTTGTATACTCTTTCAGTCTAAAGGTTATAAATCCTTCAAAATTAAGCTGATAGTTATTATCCAGGAATTCTAAAATCTTTTTAATAATTGTATATTTTATCTTTGAAAAGCTCTGGTTATCTATTAGTTGATTAAATTTGCTTATGCTTAGCTCTTTAATTTTCTGTTTTTCAATATCATCAAGGAAATAGTAGTTTTCTTCTATTGTTTTTTGAATGAACCTTTCTTTAGTCCAGTCAACTATAAGGCTGCATATAGCAGAAGCAATGCAGTACTTAATCTTTTCATAAGAAAATTTGTCAAGATTGTTTAACACAGTTGAATCATCAATATTGATACTGAAAAATGTGATATCACCCTGTTCTTGAAGATTAATAACTACATTGCCAACCTTACGCTTTTGTTCATTTAGATATCTATTTAATTTATCATAAATATATTGTGGTTGCTCTTCAACCCCAAAACTTAATACTAACATAATTCCCCACTTCCTTTTTTGAGTGTGGGTTAATATAAATTTACCCTAAAAAAAATTTTTTAAGCATGTGTTTTTTTCTAGTCCTGTATGACAGGTATTATTGAACCTATATCCTGCAATTTATAATTTGGCGTATATACCAAATCTTTCTTGTATTTTTTTAAAAACATTTTTATTTCTTGAAAATCTGGATGTTTTGATATATCACCATTAAATAAAAGTAAGTCCTTATCAATAAAGCCTGCACATCCGCCAATAAATCCATAATTCAAGTTAAATAATTCAATAAATCCAGGTTTTATTAAAAGTGTATCTATTCCATTATTTAAAGTTTTTTTGGCAATTCCTTTATCAGAAGTTATTATAGCATTTTTTTCGATTATTAATATAGAACATTTTGTATACCCTTGATTTACACTAATTGTTTTAAGATTAACCTTTTTAATATATTCCAAAACAATTTTATCAGTAATTTCTAAATTATGGATTATATAATCATTAATTCTTGCTATATTATATGCACAATCGTTAGGATATTTACTTTGTAAAGCCTTGTTTCCAAATATAATATTAACTCCAATATCAATTAGTTTTTGTGTTGTTTTTTTTGGGGCATTCGGTGCTGTTATTATTATATCATCTTGGAATGGAAAATAAAAAATATCAGGATGTGACGAGATAGATTCATGCACATCCTGAGATTTATTTACTATAATTGGTGTTATATTATTCTCTTCTAATACATAAAATGTTTTATTATAAGCTCTTTCATCAATCAAAACATACTTGACTTTGCTACTAGGTGAATGCGGAAACTTAACAAAGTTCATATTTTAACCTTCTTTATGGCTGGATTATTCTTTAGTGCTATACCTATTATACTTGAAACTAAACCAGAAAGTAAACCCTGAAGTAAATTAAATGGGAGATTTACTGTTGCCACTTTTATACCAAACTGTATATCTCTATTGACATTTAGTGCTGAAGACAATGATTTTAAAATAAATGCCTCTGCTAAAAAATAACCTAATGCCATTAATATACCAGCAGCAAAAGTTCCTATTATTATCTTTTTATTATCGAATTTTTCTTGTTTATAATTTGCAATATAGCCACATAGATAACCTTCAAGGCCTTTAATTATGAAAGTAAGTGGAGCATAAACTGTATAACCAGAGAGTATATCAGCTAAGGCAGAACCAAACGAGCCTGCTATAAAACCTAAATTTTTTCCAAAAATAATTGCTCCTAACATTATAATAACATCACCTAAATTAAAATAACCTGAAAGTAAAGGTATCTTAATTGTGTAAGTTACAACAAAGGTTAATGCAATAAATAATGCTGAAAAAACTAAAAACCTAGTTTTATTATTCTGCATATAAATATCCCCCGTAAAAATATTTTTTATATTATTTTATAAAAACTGCTTGAAGAAATAAATATAAAAAAGACTAAGTGTATCGATACACTTAGTCTAATTTCTTATTAAATCTTTTCATTGAGGCAATTAATAATATTGCCCCCAAAATAAACAAGGCTAACATTTCATCCCACAAAAAATATATCCCAACACCTTTTAAAATTATACCACGCAAAATGACAAGTAAATAAGTTAGAGGAATAAAATTACCAATAAATTGTATTATGAAAGGCATTGCTTCTCTTGGAAACATGAAGCCTGATAACAATACACTTGGTAAAATAAATAATAACGATAGCTGCATTGCTTGAAGTTGGTTTTTTGAAATTGATGAAATTAGAATTCCAATGGATAATGCACATATAACAAAACCAATACCCATTAACAGCAATAATACTAAGCTACCTTTTATCTTGACATTGAACCACATGGTACCGAATATAAGTGCAATTAGAAAATCTCCTATTCCAAGTATTGTATAAGGAACTAATTTGCCAAGTATTAATTCCACAGATGTTATCGGTGTAACAACAAGCTGCTCAATAGTTCCTTTTTCTCTTTCTCGAACTATTGCAAATGCTGTTAAAATGATTGTAATATTCTGCATAATTAGTCCAATAAGTCCAGGTATGGTAAAAAGCTCACTCTTCATTGATGGATTGTACATAACTTTTGTCCTTACATCAACAGGCAGCATTTTTTCAGGTGATAACTTTTGTGTATAGCTTTGAAGGGTTAGTATTCCTCCTGAAAACATTGTTCTTGCAACTGTTGGATCAGTTCCATCAACTACAAAAAAAATCTGCGGCTTTTTATTAGATTTTATTTTTTTAGAAAATCCAGAAGGTATTATTAGCTGTGCTTTAATATCACCTTTATCAATCCAATTATCTAATTCTTTGAAGTTTTGTGCATATTTTGATGGATAGAAGTATTTGGTGTTTTCTAACTTTTTTATTAATTCCCTGCTTTCAATAGTCTTATCTAAATCTAAAATGCCAATCTTTACGTTATCCACTTCAGTTTTCACAGCATATCCAAAGAGTAAAAGCATTAATATTGGAGCTACAAAGGCTAATCCAAAGCTTGCTTTGTCTCTCTTTATTTGAATGAACTCCTTTTTTACAATTGCTTTAAATCTATTAAATGAAAATAAACTCATAAAATATTCACCACCTATATTTTTCATGCCGAAAATACCTTTACAAAAACCTCTTCTAAGTTACTTGACTGATATTCTTTTTTAAGCTCCTCCGGTGTGTCAATAACTTTCAAAACCCCGTTAAAAATAAAGGCTACTAAATCGCATTTCTCAGCTTCATCCATATAGTGAGTAGTAACTAAAATTGTAACACCTAAAGACGCAAACTCCTTTATAATATCCCAATAAATCTTTCTTGAAATTGGATCAACACCAGCAGTAGGTTCATCTAATATAAGTAGTTTTGGTTTATGCATAACAGCACAAGCAAATGCAAGACGTTGTTTCATACCACCAGATAATGTTGAGACAAGTGATTTTTCTCTGCCTTCAAGGTTAGAAAATTTAATTAGCTCTTTCTTTTTTTCTTTTAGTTCATTATTTTTTAATCCATAGACTGAACCATAAAAATCGAGATTTTCATCAACTGTTAAATCCTCATACAAACTAAACTTTTGTGATACATAGCCAATATTTTTCTTTACTTCTTCAGCTTTTTTTAAAACATCTATCCCAAGCACCTCAACCTCTCCAGAAGTTGGTGATAAAACTCCGCATAGTATCTTTATAGTTGTAGTTTTACCTGAACCGTTTGGTCCTAAAAGAGCAAAAATAGAACCTTTAGGAACAGAGAATGTGATATTATTAACTGCTGTAAAATTGCCAAATTTCTTTATAAGCCCTTTAACCTTTATAGCTTCCTCCATAGTTTAAACCTCCTAATAGATGGTAACGTCAACTATCATTCCAGGCTTAACATATTGCTGATTTTTTATAATCTTTATCTTTACCATAAAAACAACCTTTTGTTTATCTTCCTTTGTCTCTATATTACGTGGTGTAAATTCGCCAATATTTGCAATATATGTTACCTTTCCTAAAATCTTCTCATTAACGGTATCAGAGCTTATTTCTACTTCTTTCCCAATCTTCACTTTGCTAAGCTCACTAGATGGAAGATATACCTTTGCATAGTACTCATCTGTACCAATTGTTGATATATATGTTCCAACCCCAACAAACTGTCCTACTTCAACACCTTTTACAAGAAGATATCCATCAAATGGGGACCTAATAAATGTCTTTTCTAAGTTTAAATTTGACATTTTAAGATTCTCTTCAGCTAATTTCAATCCTTGCTCTGCTTGATTTAAATTGTACTCAGCAATTTTTGTTGAAAGATTTGATATTGATTTTTCTTCGCTTTTTATCCCTTTTTTAATTAACTGCAAGTTTTGATTTAACGAATTTATTTGATGAATGGTTGATTGATATTGAGCCTTTAAGGAATTAAGTTGTATTTTTGCCTCGTCAAGCTTTTGCTGATAATCTGGGGATTGTTTTGATAGATTATTGAGCTGTTTTACCTTATCTTCAAGAATAGAAATATTTTCTTTGATTCCTTCTTTTACAGCCTCCAATTGAGAGATATTTTCTTCAATCTGATTGAGCTGCTCTTGTTCTGGGCTTCTTGTTACACTTTTATATTTAAGATTGGATATATCAACATTTACTTTGGCAATATTTAGTAAAATCTTTGCATTATTATAGTTTATTTGAGCAATCTCTTTTTGAATCTCATAAACTGATGGGTCAATACGTGCTATTATATCCCCTTTTTTTATTTTACTTCCTTCTTCTGGTATAAACTCAACTATTCTACCTGCTACCTCAGAATTTATATCAATACTTTTCATTTCAACAGTTGATGAATATACTTGTTTTTTCTCTTGTTTACTACATGCTGATAATGAAAAAAGTAAAATTAATATTGATGAAAATAAAAATAACCTTTCAGCTTTCATAATAAATCCCTCCAAAAATCATTTAGATGATAATGATGAATTGATAATCTCATATACATATTCAAATTCTTTTTGTATATTTTCTTCTGGTATATCAAGTTGCAAGAGGTATTTTTGGATAACAATTGATACTAAAAACCCTATAATTATTCTTGTAATCCCTTTAGCTTTTTGTTTTGAAATATTGCACTTCAATATCAAAGTTTTTTCAATATTATATATAAGGTTGCAAAGCATTGGTAAAAGTTCAGACTGTAACATTTTCAAAAGCTCTTTGTTGTATTGGACCTCGATCATCAACATTTTAAGAATCTCACTATTTTTTTCTGCCATTTCAAGCCTTTCAAAAATCACAGATTTTATAAATTGCTCTAAAGGTAATTCTTTACTTTTTTCAAAGTTTTCTATTATAGGCTTAATAGCTACATTTTGTAAAAGCTCCTTAATTGATTTCCGAAAAACCTCTTTTAAAAGATCTTCCTTATTCTTGAAGTATTTAAAAATAGTTGCCTCAGAAACTCCTGCTTCATTTGCAATCATTAGTGTAGTTGTTGAGTAATATCCATTGGTTGAAATAAGTTTAATAGCAGCATTATATATTTTTTCTCGAGTAGCCTCGCTTTTTCTCAATTACAATCCCACCTCCATATATTAAGTGAGTACTTACTTACCTTTATTATATGCTATTTAATGATTGTTATCAATATATATCAAAAAAATTAATAAAATAGTATGAGAAGAGTTTTTTAGGGTTTGGATGTGAACATGTTTGAGGTAATTATATAAAGTAATGGTCTATGTTCTATAAGTTTATGATTACTGTTTGCTGGTTGACGTATTTTGATTTGTATGTGATGGGGTGTGGTTCATGCCAATCCTCTCTGTCTATTTTCATTGCAAAAGCATTGAATGATTTGTTATTTCAATAGTAAAAATCATGTTACTTAAATTTAATAAAATTGGCGGAGAGAGTGGGATTTGAACCCACGGTACCCCTTTTGGGGGTACGCACGATTTCGAGTCGTGTGCCTTAAACCTCTCGGCCATCTCTCCAATAAAATCACAAATAATATAATAGCAGAAACTTTGTAAATAGTAAATATATTAAGATTATTGGAAACTTACAATGCACTTGAGCTGATTTTGAGCTTTGTTTTCTAAATACCATTTTAGCTCTTCTAATCCGATTTTATGTGATACAATATAGCTTAAATTTAAGCTGCCACTTTCTAATAGGCTTAATGCCTTTGAGTGTGTAAACGGATTTACAAAGGAAGTATATATGTTAACATCTTTTTTGAACAATTCAAATGGATTTACCTCAACAAAAAGATTTGGTGGTGCTACACTAAATAGTAATACTTTTCCTCCTCTTTCAACCTTATCAAAAGCTAATTCTATACTCTTTTTATTGCCTGCACATTCGATAACTATATCATAAGTTTCTTCTTTATTTAGTTCCTCAGGCTTATAAACTTTAGCCCCTTGCTTTGTTGCAACATCAAACCTAAAATTATCAACCTCTACTCCACTAATACTTTTAAACCCAAATGATTTTAGAAGTTCAAGCATAATAAGACCAATAGGTCCAAGGCCTATTATTAAAGCCTTTTCATATGGCTTGGGTTCTATTTTTTCAATGCCATGTAATGAACATGCTAAAGGTTCAACTAAAGCTGCTTCTTCAAATGAGATATTTTCGAATTTATAAGCCTGTTTTTCTGGAACAATACAGTATTCAGCAAAGCCACCATTTAGGTTCACACCTAATGCTTTTAAATTTTCACAAAGATGAATCTGTCCTTTTTGACAAAATTTACAAACACCACAATTAATATTAGGGTCTATTGCAACCTTATCCCCTTCTTTAAAATAACTGCTTTTTGATTTAACAACTACACCAGCATACTCATGTCCTAATATAATTGGTGGAGTTACTTCTGCTGAACCTTTTTCACCATTGTATATATGCACATCAGTTCCACATATTCCACAACTCATTACCTTTATAAGAACTTCTCCATCATTTAAGTCTCTAACAGAAACATCTTCAATTCTAATTTCCTTCTTCCCATAAAAAACTGCTGCTTTCATTAACCAATCCCCCAAATTTATTACTCACATATATTTTATAAAATTTATAATTTAATTTCTACCAATCTAGTAGAAGTTGAATAATTTTTTTATTTACCTTCTTTCACTACTATCAGCCATTAATAAATAAAAGATTTATATAAAACTTTTCAACCCTGTGAATTTTATTTGTATGAATAAAAATTTGACCTTCATAGGACCATTAGCGACAGAGAAAACTTATCTTGCAATAGCAATAGGGTTAAATCAAAGTAATATAAATGATTTTAATGAACTTATATTGACAATAACAAATGTATATGCCCATGTTAGACATATAAAAAGAACACCTAAAAGTAAACATATACCATTAGGTGTTCTTTTTGTAAAAGCAATATACATCAACCATTCATTTTGAACAAATATAAAATCAATAAAATTTATCATAAGATTATTTTCAACTTGTATATCACAATGTTTATAAAACTGATATTTTTATTGTCTTAGCAAGTCCTTCTTCCTCTTATACTCTTCCTCACTTATTTCACCATTTGCAAACTTCTGATTCAGTAATTCCAAAGCACGGTTTGTTTCTCCATATTTTTCTTCATTTTTTCTGATTCCACTGTTTGCCAATCTTATAGCTGCATAGATAATTAAACCGATGAGTGCAAGCGGTATTAACATCAAAATCCATCCAAAAGCCATCATTCCATATCCATATCCCATCATTATAATCATTCTCCTTTCTTTTCATCAAAAGATATAACTTTTTCAAGCTGACCATGCCAGGTATGATACCAAATATCACCTGTATGGTAATTAACGCTTAGCATGCCTGCAGGTTTATTTCCTTTATTTATATGAATGGTATAATAACCGTAAAATTCATGTACCTCTCCTGGTACTGAATAATCATTGCCAAATGTCTTCTTCACATAATTATCGGCAATCTCTAACGCCTGGTTGCGGCTTATATCTTTGGTATCATTCCTATTGTAATAACTTCCCTTGTATATCGACCGCATCATTCCCATCATGCCGAACCGTCCATTACCATGCATTCCATATTTCTCATTCCACATCATATTTGGGCCATATTCCGGATAAATATACCCTGTATATGGATTAACAAGCAGCTCAATAGCCCCTTTTCCTGTGTCGCTCTCAACAACTGATACGTAGTAATCACTGTCTTTATATAAAAAAATATCTGAAATCTTCATATTGCTTCCATAATTATTTTGCAAGTACCTATTAACATTTTCAGTAATTTGATTTACTGAAAGCTTATCTTTCCCTTCGATTCTCTGTACATATCCATTAAACCATCCATTCATCATTCTTGCACCATAATACCCAAAACTGTTGCTTCCAGTCTTTATTACCTCTGTAATCCAGATAGAATAACCTATAAGCATAATTACAGAAACTATAAGAACAATAGTCCATAACAACCTGTTTCTTTTCATTTCATCACCTTCTTTCATATAATTTTTCTGATTATCTGTGCCCAATTCGTTTTCATGGTTGTATTCCTAAAAGCTGTTACCTGAAAAGTTTGCCATCATATCACTGCCATATCCAGGCATGTAACTCTGATTTTCTCCTTCTCTATTGTTTGTACCACCACAATGTCCTTCAAAACCATTCTTTTCATGATATTTTTCCATATCATTTAAATGTTTATTCCATTCATTAGTCTCTTCCTTTGTAATTTTACCATTATCCTGTGCCTGTTGGATCCAACTTCTCATGGCATCAAACATGGACCTTATAGCACTTTTATCTCCTTGTTCCCGGTTATCTTTTGCAAATACAACAAATGCACTTATTGAAGTAATCGCTATCGCTACTGCTAGGATAATCATGATTTTTCTCTTCATAATAAAAACCTCCATTAATTATTTCTTAATTTCATTTTAATAAATAAAAAAGGAGAACTAATGGAGAAAATATGAAGAAGTTATGGAGATTTTAGAAATTATTTTTGAAGAAAAATGTAAGTTTTAACACAAAAGATTTTATTATTAACTCAATTAATTTTCCATTATAATGGCAAATTTACGAAAGACTCATAAATTCAATAATTACTTTTGTTCCCTTTCCCTCTTCACTTTCAATCCTTATTCTTCCACCATGTGCTTCAACAAGTGCTCTAGCAATGGTAAGTCCAATTCCTGTTCCTCCTGTTCCACGGTTTCTTGATAGGTCACTTCTGTAAAATCTTTCAAATACGTGCTTAATATCTTCCTTAGGAATGCCAATTCCGGTATCCTCAACAATAACCTTTATTACATCTTTCATTTGTTTCAAGCTAACTAATATTTTCCCATTTTCATTTGTGTATTTATATGCGTTGGATAATATATTGACAAAAACTTGATTTAAGCGGTCTGCATCGCCTGATAGTTTTATATCATTCTGAATATCTTTTTGAAGATGAATGTTTTTGCTTA
Source organism: Caldicellulosiruptoraceae bacterium PP1 (assembly GCA_041320695.1). Taxonomy (NCBI): domain Bacteria; kingdom Bacillati; phylum Bacillota; order Caldicellulosiruptorales; family Caldicellulosiruptoraceae; species Caldicellulosiruptoraceae bacterium PP1. The sequence continues at coordinate 94,463 of JBGGOQ010000003.1, forward strand.
TAAACAGCGGCTCGAAACTTTCCACAACGCTGTTAAGCAGTATAGACAGGTTAACCTCTTTTTTATTGAGTTTGATTTCATCACTTTCCATAATGGAAAGGTCAGAAAGGTCTTTAATCAGTTTAGTTAACCTGGTTATCTCATCATGGATAATAGAAAGCTTTTCAGGATTTGGTTCCCATACACCATCCATAAAAGCTTCGATATGACTCTGAATGGTAGCAAGTGGGGTTCTCAATTCATGAGCAATATCTGAAGTCAGCCTTTTTCTTAATGAATCCTGGTATTCCAGCTTTTCAGCAAGTTCTTTTATCGACACTGATAAGTCGTGCAATTCAAAAGTATTCGTTCTAACTTCATTTAGTTTTTTATATTCTCCATACTCAATCAATTTAGCATTTTCTTTTATTAGGTAAATAGGCTGCAGAAATTTTCTTGAAATATGTGTACTTGATAAAATAGCAATTATTACAGAAAAAAGAAAAGCCACAGCAAAAACAGTATTGATTGTACTCAAAAACTGCTTATCCTCAAGGGATGAAATAATGCTTTTAGGTCGTCCAATATCAATGGTTCCAATCTGACTACCTTTATATCTGAAAGGGTAGCTTCTGAAAGTAAGATTATTAGCATTGACATCATTACCCATCATCATACCATACATATTATTAGAGGTATTACTACTCCAAATGATATTATTCTGCATATCTTTTAACCGTATTGTAACAGATTCGCTAAATGCATAATGCATAATGTTCATAAGTGACTGTGAATCTAGTCGATTGTTATCACTATATACCTGTTCGACATATTGAACAACCTTCAAATCGTCTTTACTTCTGGTTTCTTTGATATATTGGGAAAAGAAGAGATTTATGCTGATATTTGAAATAATTGTTACAAATGCAATAGATATCATAGTTACAAAAACGAAATATTTACATAATTGTCTACTTATTTTAATCATCCTATACACCCTCAAACTTATACCCGATACCGTATACTGTTACAATATATTTAGGTTCCTTGATATCATCCTCAATTTTTTGCCGCAGATTTTTAATATGTGTATCAACAGTACGGTCATAACCTTCAAAATCGTAACCTAGAGCAAGACTTATAAGCTGACTTCTTGTAAACACCTTTTGCGGATTTTGTGCAAGAGTCAATAGTATCTTAAACTCATTAGGTGTCAAATTGATAATTTTCCCTGCTTTTTTGACAGTATGGCTAGGAATATCTATATACAAATCACCATCATTGAACTCTAAAACATCGGATATCATCGAATTACCTTTAGTTCTTCTTAGAATAGCTCTCACTCTACCTACAAGCTCCCTCGGACTAAAGGGTTTTGTCAGATAATCATCTGCCCCGATGTATAACCCAGTAACCTTATCCTCTTCACTGCTCTTTGCAGTAAGCATCAAAATAGGCACATCTGATTCCTTTCTGATCAGTTTGCATATTTCTTCACCAGATATATCCGGAAGCATTAAATCTAAAATAACAAAATCGGGTTGCACCTCATGAAAGAGTTCAATGGCTTTATTACCACGATCTGCAGTATAAACCTCATAGGATTCAAGGACAAGGTAATCCTTTACTACTTGCAGAATATTAATTTCATCATCAACAACCAGTATTTTCTCATTCATACTTTGTTTCCCCTTTTTGTTTCATAAACTATATACAACAATAGAAATTATTTTATAATATCAGTGTAATATATTTATACCCTTTATAAAGGATATCTTACCTTGAGATTCATAATAATGCTTCCTCTTTGTTCACATTCCATAAATCAAATTGAATTTAGGAATAATAACTATAATAAGCAACACCAATTACCATAAGTCAGGAATTTAAAAATTATTGTTTATCGGATTGATAGGCCTTTTTCACCATTTGCTGATGCTCCTCATCTACTCTATTGGTGCCATGAGTTCTGCTGTTTAAAAAATGAATATCAAAATGTCCATCCATTTTATTACCTTTTATTGCATCCAGATTTTCGCCTTTCCCATAACCTCCGCTACGGTTTTCAACAATTATACCTGCAGGCTTATCATCCCTTCCGGCATGTGGCATGGCTGTTATGGACGCTGCTAGTTTATATCCATCAATCTCTACAATTACAGCTCTTCTCTTCCAGTTCCATTCCCCACCTGCAATTTTCTTTAATATAGCAGTATCTTCAGCCGTTACTGTTTCAACATCAGCATGGTTTGTACCGAAAGTCCTTCTCACCATTACACTCATGCCTGTATCCAAATCGATTACTTTAGCAATGTCACCTATTCTAAAGATTTTACTTACCTTTTCAAACCACGGTAAAAGAACAATATCATTTTTTCGCTGCATACCCCCACGGGAAACTCCTCCCCTAGAAACAGTTAAAGTTCTTTTTATCAATTCATTTATTTTCCAAAGTGTCTGGCTTCCTGCAACACCATCTGCAACTAAATTGTTGAGCTTTTGAAAATTCTTCACTGCAGATTCTGTACTACTACCAAAATATCCAGTAGGTGTATACTTAAAATATCCTAAACTCTTTAGCTTAAGTTGTAACATCTTGACTTCCTTACTTTCCATCCCCTTTTTCAAAACCATGCCTTTTGCGTAGACATAACTGATTTGTATGTATAATATTATAAACAAAAATAATAATAATTTTGCATACAGTTTTTCCCTCCGCAACAAAATGACTCTCCTCTCTTTTAATGCTTACGAGGTTAGTTGACAGGTTAGGATAAAAGAGATAATACCCCGCCATAAAGGCTTCACCTCAAAAAATTTAATCCCCCGCTTCTTGATTTATCAAGAATTCAGCAGTTTTAGTATATAACATAAATGATTTTAAAACTCAAATACAAAGTAAAACTTTCATTGCTTGTCCTTCTCTACATTCCTATAGTACTCTTGAAAGGAATGAATTTATAAAATAACTCAGTTACTAAAGTAATCCTGTTAAAAAGCAGTAAAATTCCAAACAACAAAAGTATCGCCCCTACTATATATGATATAACCATATGGTATTTCAAAATTTTCTTTATCACGCCAATTGATTTTCCATATGCTATTCCAATCAAAAGATATGGTATTGCAAGCCCCATTGAAAAAAAGAACATTACTACCATTCCTGCGTATGAAGTACCCATGTTTCCTGCGAATATCAGCATAGAATACAATAAAGGACCTATGCAATGTGAACAAGCAATTGCAAAAAACAATCCAACCACAAAGGTGGTGATGTAACTAGCTGAAGCATTCACTTTAAACTTGTCAAATAGATCTTCCAATAATTTTATTCTGAAGGAAATTGCTTTAAACAGACCAAATAATTTAAGTGCTAGAAAAATCACAGTGATTCCACCAACAGTATTGAATATGACAGTATTTTCTTTTATAAAACCCAAAATCTTACCCGAAGCAGCACCTGCAGCCGAAAATACAATGGTAAATGCAGCAATAAATAATAGTGTATTAATGATTATCTTTAATCTTATAGCATTGTTTTTATTGACTTTTTTTAGTTCATCCACAGACATACCAGTAATCAGACTGAAATACACTGTAATCATCGGTATAATGCAGGGTGATAAAAAAGAAATCAATCCAGCAAAAAAAGCCATAATAAAAATAGATGTAGCCATATAAATGCATCCCTTCTTTTCTGGGCTATACTTTACAATCTAAAAAATCCACTTCATTATCTGATAAAATAAAATATTAATATAGCTATTAATATTGTCCCAATTAATTCTCCTCATTTCCATCCTCAAGCTGGCCAACAAACAAATTATTTTCATCCTGATTTTTGTATGAATTGAGTCCTTGTTGGTTTCTTCCTTTATCATTGCGATGCATTATAAACATCATTAGAAAATGCATCAGCGGGCAAAGCAACAATACTCCAAATGATAGAATGTTTTTTATTGCAGGACTGTTAACTCGCAAGATAGGTAGTAGCAAAAGCAATACAATGGGTATGGCACAACACAATACCATCAACAACATATGCCTGCCATGACCTTTGTGCAATTCTTCATGTTTACATTGTTCTTGATTATTTTTTTCATTATAGTTCATATATTTCTCCCCCTCACTATTTTAGTCTATCTATTTCATATACATTTTCTCTCTCATTGACACCACCAATATTCTTAAACACCAGCTTGAAGGCTTTTGTATTTGGTCCAACAATAGGCCATCCCCTGAGAAGTATTTATCATAACAAGGGATAAAAATATCAAATCATATTTATCACTGGATTTTCTTACAAAGTAATATTGTAATTTTACTCTCTAGATTTTTAGCTTTGATCACTTCCAATTCTCCTTTCATTGCGGAATTCTTCAATTTCTCAAAAAATAGGCAGCTCGAAATCATATTTTTATATTAACAAATAAATTTGAAGAACCTGTGGAGAAAGCATCGAAAAAAATTAATAATAAGCACACATTAAAAAAAGTCCCAGAATAATCTGGGACTTTTTTAGTCAGCAAGAATATATACATTTACACGTCGTCTTCCATACTGTTCTGCATTTTTTTCAACAAAAACATCAATTCTATTTCCTTTTATTGCAGAGCCGGTATCTAATGCTCTTGCAAATCCATATCCTTCTACATAAAGTCTTGTTCCAAGAGGAATAACCCTTGGGTCTACTGCGACAACACCTCTTTGAACTCTGTGCCCTGTCGCTGTTTTTGCGTAATCTGGATGGCTCGGGCTTTTACCTGTATCATTAGGTGATAACTCATATGCTGTCGCAATCATACTGTAAACCTTTCTGTATCTGACAACTTCACCTCTTGAAGTTTTAAACCACCTAATTGTTCCTACTTCCACTATCTTGGAAATAGGCTTTTTTACAATCTCACTTTTCAAAAATTTCTTTGAAACTTCTTTATTATTCTCATAAGTTATTTGATAAGTTTTTTTCAATACACCTTCTTTTCCTTCTTGAACAACCATTTCTTTACCAAATTCCATTCTGTAATTTAATCTTTTCTCAACACTAAACGGTATTTTGGATTCTTCAGAAATAATTTTTTGATTAATACGAGTAATCTTAATAATTAAATTAGGCTTTAATGTTTCTGACAAAGGTAAATTTACTTTGTCGTTAGTTTCAAGTTTTATACCTGCTTTTTTAAGGGCATCCTCTACTACACCACTTGTCATTTTTATTATCTGGCTATTTTGATTATCAATAACCTTTACATCAAATGCTCTTTTGATTAATATAGACATATTTTCTTTTATTGGGTCATTTAATGAAACATTTATATAGTCATCATTTGATAAACTGATATTTTTCTCTTCCAAAAAACCTTTAACGTCACTCTTTATTGTTGAATAAAAGTATGTTTTTCCATCTAATGTAAGACTAACTTCTTTGACAATAGCCTTAGCAGTAACCGAGCCAAGCAATATTGATACAATCAAAACGAGCACAGAGGTTATGAGGAAGCTCCGAAATCTTTCCATATTCAACCTCCTATATTTTGGTAATATTTTTTTATCTTCTTAGGTATTTTATTAAAAAAAATTTATTTTGTCAAATCAGCAGATTTTTCAGTAAATTTGAGTATTATTATTTTTACATATAAAATTCTATACATATTAGACAAAAATTATACATAATTTTATTAAGTTTCGCCTAATAGTTTACCTATTGATTGTCCTGTGTGTATTCTTTTAATAGCTTGAGCAAAAAGAGGAGCAATTGATAGGATTGTCATATTGTCAAGCTTTTTTTCATTTTTTAGAGGTATTGTATTAGTGGTAATTATTTCTTTTATTGGGAGATTTCTAAGCCTTTCAATTGCAGGACCAGATAAAACAGGATGAGTGCATCCAACATATATATCCTTTATATTATATTTTATTAGTATCTCAATAGCTTGTTTCACAGAACTTGCTCTATCTATCTCATCGTCAAAAATAACTATATTTTTACCTTCAACATCTCCAATTACATGCTCTATCTCTACCTCTTGATCATTTCCTAATCTTCTTTTGTCTAACATAGCAATTGGTGCATGAAGCATTTTTGCATATCTATAAGCCTTTTTTGAACTACCAGCATCAGTAGCAACTACAACTAAATTAGGTATCTTTTTATGTGTGAGATATTCGCACAATAAATTTATAGCTGTAAGATGATCAACAGGAATTTTGAAGAATCCTTGTATTTGAGCCGAATGTAAATCACATGTAAGAATTCTATCAGCACCAGCTGCAGTAAGTAAATCAGCCACCAATCTTGCTGTTATTGGTACTCTTGGTTGATCTTTTTTGTCTGAACGGACATATGGATAATAAGGCACAACTGCTGTTACTCTTGCAGCAGAAGCACGTTTCAGTGCATCAATTGCTATTAAAAGCTCCATCAGATTTTCATCAACAGGTGGCATAGATGTTTGAATAACAAAGCAATCATCTTCTCGAACTGTTTCAAGTATTCTAATAAATTTATTATCATTATCAAATTTAATTATCTCCATTTTGCCTAAATCTGTTCCAAGTTCATTACAGATTTCTAAAGAAAAATCATATGATGTAGAACAGGCAAAAATTCTTAATCTCTTCATAAGTTTTGCCCCCTAATTTTACAGTTATTTAATACTTCTTTTTTAATAAAAGTATTTCCTTTTACAATTGATACAAAAATATAATTATTTTTTGTTAGAATTAGATATTTACTTCTTATAATAATTAAGTAGATGTAATATAATAGATTCTATATTAATAATAGTAAAGTGATTTATATGGTTAACTGTCTAAAAAATCTTGTTATTAATTATGGAATCTGGGCAATATCATTAATATTTTGTATAGAAGGATTAGGGACACCATTTCCTACACAAGTAGGATTTATAGGTGCGGTTGGGTTTATTATCTCAAATAGATATTCTATATTGTTTTTCATCTTGGTAATTACTCTTTCAAATCTAATAGGAAATATAATTATATATTTTCTACTCGGTTTTGGAAGCAAAAATATTATTAATTTTTTTGAAAGGCTATTTAAAATAAAAAAAGAATATCTATTTGATATATCAAAATTCTTTTCAAAATATGGTTTTTTTACAATCTCAGTAGCAAGGATTATTGGTATTCCTAGAACATTAGTCATCTTTTTAGCTGGTGTCACAAAAATGAGCTTTCTTACTTATATAACTTCAGCATTAATTGGAAATCTTATCTGGTCAACCTTTTATATATACTTTTTTATGTACGGATATAAATTTGGAAAATACTTATATGATAAAAATCTACAATTATTTGTAGTTGCTATATTAATACTGTTATGTATTATAATTATACTTTGGCTTGTATTAATAAAAATTGTATTAAAAAAGAAAAGAAGGGTATAATCTTACCCTTCCTGAAGCAATTCTGGTAAAGTAATATTGGATATCCCACCAGAAAGGTTTATTACCTTTCTAAATCCATTATTTTGTAATATATTTTGAACAATATTAGAGCTAACACCAGTATTGCAATAAACAATAATGTCTGTATCTTTAGGAATATCATTTAATTTTTCATATATTTCTTCAAGAGGAATATTAATAGCATTTATTATATGCTTCTTATCAAACTGTTCTTTTGTTCTTACATCTAAAATAAACAACTTGTCACCATTTTTTATCCTTTGTAAAAGCTTCTCTTGAGTGCAGTTAATCTTTTTTTGATCAATAAAGTTTGTCATCACCATTCCTACATAATGGATAGGGTCCTTTGCCGATGAAAATGGTGGAGCATACGCTAAATCAAGTTGGAACAAATCATCAACAGTAAGACCTGAATAAATTGCAGTAGCTAATACATCTATTCTCTTATCAACACCAAATTTACCAACTATTTGAGCACCAATGATCTTTCTTGAGTTTTTTTCTACAATTGCCTTAATTGTCATTCTTTCAGCACCAGGATATGCTTGTGTTATGTTATGTTTTGAAATATGTCCTACTTCTATATCAAGCCCTTCTTGCTTTGCCTTTTTTTCAGTATAACCTGTTTGTGCTACTGACATATCAAAAACCTTAAATATTGAAGTAGCCAATATTCCATTAAATTTTAAATTTCCACCAGTAGCATTCTCACCTGCAATCCTTCCCATTTTGTTAGCTGTGGAACCTAGTGGAATATATATACTTTGACCATTTAATTTAAAATATGTTTCAGCACAATCACCTGCAGCATAAATATTCTCTATGTTTGTTCTCATATATTGATCTACTTCAATAGCATCATTAATACCCGTTTTGATAGAAGCTTCCTTGGCAAGCTTTGTGTTAGGTTTGATGCCTGTTGAAATAAGAACAATGTCCGATCTAATCTTTTCATTATTATTTATAACTGCAAATCTTACTTTATCATTTTCACCTTCAAATTCAAGTATTTCAGCTTTTTTGTATATTTTTATACCACAAGATTCGAGATACTCTTCTACAAGTCTTGACATATCATCATCAAGAGATGGAGCAATATAGTCTTGCTTTTCAATTATAGTTACACTCATTCCTAATGTTTTAAAAGATTCTGCCATTTCAAGTCCAATATAGCCACCACCTACAATTAGAGCATGTAATGGCTTTTCCGAAGCTATAAAACTTTTTATTTTATCAGCATCTTGAACATTTCTTAACTTGAATATTCCTTCTTTATTTATACCTTTTATATCAGGTATAATAGGCGAAGCACCTGTAGCGATTATCAATTTGTCATAATAATCTTCAAAAACATCATTAGTTGTTAAATTTTTTACATATACTTTATTTTCCTGTGGTGAAATTTTTATTACTTCATGTAATGTTAAAATGTCAACATTGTATTTCTTAAAGTACTCTGTATCCCTTGGAACAATACTCTTTCTATCCTTAATTACACCAGAAATATAATATGCAAGACTACACCCAGAATATGATATATCAGTGTCTTTTTCATAGACAACAATTTCAGCTTTATCATCATTCCTTCTAATTTTCATTGCTGCTGTTGTTCCACCTGCAACAGCACCAATTATTACATACTTCAACTTATTAACTCCTTTCTAAAAAAGCTTTACATATATAAATATACCCAAAGTTATTATTACTTTTAATTTTTTTTAACATAATGTTCATATTTAATTAATAATTTTTGGATATTATATAATTGTAAATTAAAAATTATAAGAGAGGAGGCAAAAAATGAAAAAATCAGTTAAATTAATTTCTTTAATTGTTGCTATCTTATTATTAGTTGGTGTAACATCTGCATTTGCAAAGGGGTCTTTTGGCTTTGGTAAAATAGGAAAGTTTGGTTTCAAAGATTTTAATATAGTTTCTAAGCATGTTTATAAAAACAATGATAACCTAAAATTGAAGATTGACTTAAGAGATAAGTTAGATATGCTAAATATCACTGCTCAAGCATTGAACATGACAAAAGAAGAATTTTTAAAAGCAAGACAAAGTGGTAAAACAATTAGTGATTTACTAAAAGAAAAAAATATTTCTGAAGACACATTTAAATCAAATCTTAAGAAGTTAAGAGATGCTGCAATTGATAAATTGGTTTCTGAAGGTAAATTAACAAAAGAACAAGCACAAACATTAAAACAAAAGGATATTATAATAAAAGACTTTAATAGAGATACAGTTAATGGAAATGTTTATAAGATGCATGAAGGACCATTTGGCATTTCAGTGCAAATTGATGTTAATACCATTTTTGCAAATGCTTTAGGCATTACAAAAGACAATTTATTCCAAACTCTCAAGAATGGGAAAACACTTAATGATTTACTTAAGGAAAAAAATATAAGTTTGGATACTTTTAAAAATAAAGTTTTATCAGCATATAATAAAGAAGTAGATAATTTATTAACTAATGGAAAGATTACAAAAGCTCAAGCAGATACATTAAAACAAAAATTCCAAAATTTTATAAATAATTTTGATCCTACAAAAATACCTCCCCAAAATTTTAATAATAGATTTTTTAAAGGACATATGAGAGGACATTTTGATTTTAACATGAAAAATAACACAAATTCGACATCAAGCACTACAAATCAATTTTAAATAAAAAACCGAGGCTTTCGTCTCGGTTTTTTATTTAAAAATCGTAAAAGCATGAACCACCAATAAATTCTCTTATTATTGATTGAGGTGGAATTTCCCTTTCATCATCTATTGATAAAATGAAGCTTAAAAATTCAAGAAGTCTTTGTGCTTCTGAAAATTCCTCATCTTCCCGTGTTATTTTTTCAAGTAAAGGTGTAGCATACTTTTTTAAAACAGAAAGCTCATATATTAAAGCAGAATTAAACATAGTATGTGCGTTTTCTTGATAAGGAAATATATTTTTCTCCTCTCCTTTTCTTACTGATGACCACATTGAAATGGTTCTTTTAGCATCTGCTCCTCTTGTTCTTGCGTCACGGACAATCCTTCTGATTATTCTATAATCTGTTGTAGGAATTCTATTGTGTTTATCAAGATTTAAGTGGGTTAAAGCACTTATATATATCTTATATTTCTTTTCTTCATCAATCATGGAGGTTAATTTATTATTGAGGCCATGTATACCTTCAATAATTAATATATCGTTTTGCGTTAATCTAACATTCCTATCAAATGTCCTTTTCCTATTTTTAAAATCAAATTTAGGTAATGTAACATCATAACCATTTATAAGCTTATCAAGATGTTCATTAAAAAGAGAAACATCTATTGCTTCAATTGATTCGTAATCAGGTTTTCCTTCTTCGTCAAGAGGCGTTTTATCTTCATAGTAATAGTCATCTAAACCTATATAAATAGGATTTTTTCCATTCACTTTAAGTTGAATAGATAGTCTATGAGCAAATGTTGTTTTTCCTGATGAAGATGGTCCGGATATTAATATAATTTTTAATGAATCATTTTTTGTAATCTCATCAGCAATGTATGCTATCTTTTTTTCATGCAGAGCCTCCGATATTCTAATAAATTCCCTTATTTTACCGTCATAAATAATTTGATTTAACTCACCAATATTGCTTACATTTAAAATTTTGCCCCAGTTTTTATACTCATGAAATATATTAAAAATCTTTTTGTTTTCTGTAAATTGTTGTAATTCATATGGATGTGTTTTGTCTGGATATAATAAAACTAATCCACCTTCATATTCAATTAGGTCAAATACCTTAAGATATCCGGTAGATGGGGCAAGATGCCCATAAAAATAGTCAACATAGTTATTACAGTAATATAAATAAACTTCATCTTTATCACTAAAAATTAGCGTTCTTAGTTTATCAAAATGACCATTCATCTCAAAAATTTTAATCGCTTCATCTTTTTTTACTTTTATTCTTCTAAAATCTAAGTCCTTTTCAATCAATTCTGACATTTTTGCTTTAATTTTTTCAATATCATCCTTTGTAAGTTTTGTATTCTCGACTTCACAGTAAAGCCCTTTTGAGAGACTATGCTGGACAATAAGTGGCTGATTAAAATAAAATCTAACAGCCACGATTAATACAAATATTAAGCTCCTTCTATATATCCTCATTCCTTCTTCAGTAGATAAATCAATAAATTTTATTTTACAGTCTCTGTTTAAAATATATTTTAATTCCTTAATTTGGTTATCAACCTTTATTGCAATAATGGGGTATTTAAATTGAGGAGAAATCTCTCTTAAGTTATCTAAAACTGATGTTCCCTTTGAAAAATACTTTATAACATTTAAATCTTGAAATTCCACTTTTACTTGCTCTTTATCATTTTTTATCATTGTTTTCTTCACCTCTTTCAATTTTATGTTTTAGTTTCTCTTCATACATTCTATTATCTGCTATCTTCATAAGTTCATCAAGATTATTACTATCATCAGGATAAATAGCAATACCACAACTTACATATATTTTTTCTGGTAACTCCCGTGAAGAAATTTCCTCGATTTCATCTATTATTTTTTCTATCCTATTTTTTATTCCTTCATAAGAGCAGCTTTTAAAAAGTATTGCAAATTCATCTCCACCAAAACGTGCAGGAATATCAACCTTTCTTATACTCCTTTTTAAAACATTTGCAATTATTTTTATTGCTTTATCACCAATAGCATGTCCATAAATATCATTTAATGGCTTTAAATTATCCATATCAAAATAAGCAATACAAAACTTAAGAGCAGTTCTCTCATAATTTAATGATTCTTGAACTAATTCTTTTAAGAAGTATCTTCTATTATATAAACCAGTAAGTGGGTCAACAGAGCTTAAATTTTTTATTTTTTCAATTCTTTCTATTTGCATTATTAATGCCTTTGAAAAGTTCTTGAAAATAGTAATATTTTCAATTATATCTTTTGAAAGTTTTAATTTTTTTATGTTTGTCTTGCATAATAATAAACCTAATAATTCATCATCTTTTTCAATCTTGGCTATCAAGTACTTATCGCTGTAAATTTTCAATGCATTTTGATTAGTATTGTTATTTTGAATTATAATAGGTAATTCATAAGATTGTATTACCTCAATCTCTTTGTATTTACTTATTTTATCTAAATCAATTTCTAACACCTTTTCTAAAGGAATATCATTTTCATCAATGCTTTTATATGCTATTAATTCATATAAATTCTCATTAATATTATAATAAAATGCAATATTATCAAATATATATGAAAGATTATCATAAATAAACTCTGTTAAAATTGAAAAACTCTTTTGAAAGTTTAATTTTTCACTTAAAATTTCCTCTGAAAACACAGCTAACTTCTTTAAATTTTTATAATGCTCAACTGCAAAATTAATATATATAGTATAAAAAATATAAATATATGATATAGTTTTTAAAATTTTAGAATTAATAAATAATATATCAAGTTTCTCAAAAGATAGTTGGTAAAATATTAATGAAATACTGAATAATATAATAAAAATATAGATATTTCTTTTAAAGCTAAATCTAATGTATAAATTCCTACTTAAAAGTACAAATAATAGTATAATCATTAGCAAAACTGAAAATTTCATATAAATAAATACAGATTGATTAATTATAATATTATCAATTTTATTTGTTTTACTAATTCCATTTGTACTAATTATCCCTATTATTCCAAAACAAAGCAATAATATATTGATAAGTAATATATTATTAACTTTTACTCTTCTTTCAGTTTGATCTTTTTTAAAATAAAGTAGAGGAAAAAGTAATAAAAATACTGTCATAAAGTTTATATAATTTTCAATAAAATAAATAGATAAATATATATTTTTATTATCTATCATTAATAAATAAATAAATTGTAATATAGCAATTGATAAGAAGGATAATCCATAAAATTCTATAATTATATTTCTTGCATTTCGTTCTAACAATAAAGTTAAAATAAAGATACCAGAAAATGATATTAAATTTATAGTTTCGAATATTCTTAAATATAAATTTGTATCAAGATTCTTATTAATAAAATTAAAACATATTAGTATTTCTATTAAAATTAACAAAACCATTAATATCCATATTTTTTTTATATTATTTTTCATTTGTGCTCTCCATTTCATGCAATATTCTATACTATTTATATTCCCTTTTCTTGTTTATTTATATAAATTAAATTATAAATAAAAAAAAGAGAAAGTTGTATATCAATACTCTCTCTTTTTTGTATTATTGTATATTATTTTATATTTACAATATTAGTATTTAATAAATCCTTTACTGGGATTTTTTCATCTTGCAGTAATATGTATTCTGATAACTCAAAAACATCAAAACTCTCTTTAAAAAGATCATAAAACAGTATCTTTTTCCCTTTTAAAGTGTTTAGCCAATTTTTTAAATAATCTATGCTAACAAAATCATTTTTTAAATAACTTATATCAATTGCTAATATATTACAATCAATATTTTTATAAAAAACGTTTGTTTTAAAATTATTAATTATTTTTATTTTTTCTACCACCTCCTTACTTGAAAATATGGAAATTTCAGTAAGTTCAAAAATCTGAATAAAATAAAGTATGCTTGATATGAGATGTGACTGAGATACGTAAGGCTTTAAGAATGAAGTCAAATCTATCGTCGAGGACTTATGATCTATATTAATTGTCATAAACTCCTCAACCTCCACAATATACAAAAATGTATAATTTAATTTAAATAAATTATATTATTATTTTTTACAATAGTCAATATAATTATAATAATTTTACAGTATGTTCAATTAACATCAAAAAATTAATGGCTGTGCAACCAATTTCGATTTAGCCTTACCGGTGATATTAACAAGTCTTCAACTCAAGCCATGCTACCCTGTGGCACACATGATTTACTGCTTACCGTTGCTTCCTTCCGGACCTGGCGGGGTTCACAGCTTCATGTTGCACAGGACACAACTCTCATCATCAAAGGCTTGCCTTCAAAGCCGACAAGACTAAACCTCAAAATGGCTCTTCGATCCCGCTATAGCGGATTGCGGGTTACAGGGCACCGCTACCTCCCCATCATAGCACAGCCAAACTTTATTCTTTTTGAAGCAAGTTTTATTATACACTCAAAAAGACTTAAATTCAATGTATTTTTTTACTTGCCATTTGCTGTTGTTAGCCAAATATCAGCAAGCTCCAAAGCTTTATAAAGATTTTCAGCTTCAGCTTTTTTAACAATTCTTTCTTTTATAGTTAGGTTAGGATTATTATGCTGTAGCTCAACTACTAATGGTGAAGAAACCTTTATACCTTTATATTCCTCTGTACCTATTATTTTAAATACAGTAATAAATTTATCAGTAGGTCTTCCATAATGAATAAAGTTATTTCTTTTAGTTATTTCTCGCCCTTTATATTTTAATGTTTCAGGTAATTTCATTATTATCACTCCTAAAAACCTGATATACCATAAAAGATATATTACAGTATATTATAATAAATTGCAAGTATTTTAGTTTATTACCTTCCTTTTGTTAATAAGCCTTTCTCTTATCTCATGAGTAATATCAATATTATAAGGCTCTTTTAGTAATAAAAGCATTGCATCACCTTTTTTTAATAACTTCATTGCTTGTCCCATTAATATTAAAATATCATTAAAATTATTAATCTTCTTTGATATAACATGGATACTATTATCAACAATTAATTTGTCCCTTTCATCGCAAACGCAGATTATATTTTGTATCCCAATATTTGTTAGTGCATTTATAATATATTGTATAACATTATTATCTAAAATTGAATCAATACATACTTTAATACCATTTATATCAAAAATATTGAATTTACCTGGATTCTGATGTGAATCATTTCTATATTCCTTTATATATTTTGAAATAATCTCAATATCAACACCATAAAAATATAATGCTGCTACAGCTTGTAATATATTATCAACTGCAAAATTTATTCTCCCGTTATATGAATATGGAATTTGTTCTATTTGACATAAATTATATCTATTTTCATTTTCATATATAATTATCTCATCATTATCAATAAAAACACATGGTCTTTTATTTCCAATCCATGCCTTTATATCAGGATGATTTTTATCTCTTGAAGTTAATACAAAGGTTGCATTATTGTCATTTGCAATATAATAATTTTTATATATATCATCGGCTGATAGAATGACATATCCATTTTCTTTAACACTTTTTATTATTAACTTCTGTACTTTTAATGCTTCATCATCATTTATTTTTGTATTAGTTAAAATAACAATATTTGATAAAAAGTCAATTTCGTTAATTTCTTTATTGGGCTTAATCTCAAGTAATTTTATATCACTATTATCATTTAAAAGCTTTGTATATAAACTCTGAATATCACTTGTAATTGATACATTTAATCCAACTCTTTTTAGTATATAATTTATTATACTTAACGTTGTGCTCTTTCCATATTGTCCTGTTGCAGTAATTATTGGTATTGATGGATTTGGCATTTTTTCGAAATATATGTCAAGAATATTCCCAAAAACATCAACATTACAATTTTGTTGAAATAATCTTAAGTCGGTATCTAATTCTACATTTATAATATAACTTCCTATTATTTTTGCATTTATTGAAATGTCCTCAGATATATAATCAATTACAGCAATATTTAATCCCATCTTATCAACAACATCACAGAAAAGATGCTGATTTTGTGGATGTACCTTATCGGTAACATCTTCTATCATAAACAAACCATTCTTTATATTATTTACTTCTCTTAAATAAACTTTAAAATCTTTTGGTAAAACACTGTCTAATGTAAACCCTTGTTTTAATATTGTTTTTTGAACTAATTTATCCTCCTTATCCTTATCTTCTAATAAATCTATTATCTTGTATTTACCATTTCCAATAATATGTGGTGGTGATATCTTAATTGCTGATACAACCTTATTATTCATAACAAGAATCTTGTATGCACTGCCATTTATGAATCTTTCAACTAATACCTTATTATCCTCTTTCTTAATTTGGTTATAATATTCAATCGCTTGATTTAATGTTCTAATATTTAAATAAATTAATGGCTTATGTGAAGTACTTTTAATTGCTAAGGGAAAACCTAATTCTTTAATAGCTTCTTCAAATTGTTCTGATGTATAAACAACTCTCCATGGTGGTGTAGGAAAATTAAATGCTTTTAGCATTTCTTTTTGTGTTTCTCTATTGCTACAAATCATATACCTTGATATATCTACATCTGAATTAAAGCCATAAAATACTTTAGAATATTTACCTTCTCCTAATATGCATATATCACTTTCACCTATCCTCTGAAATCTTATTCCTCGCTTTTGGCAGGCATTTTTTAATAGTCTCATATTTGGTGACATTTCAGTTTCAATTGTCAGTCTTTTCAATGGGGTAATAGTTTGATTTAAGTCAAAATTCTTTTTATTTATATAATTTAAGCACTGCAATATTACCTCTTTAATAATTCTTTTGTTGTCATGTTCAATCATTATCTCGAAAAGATTATCAACTTCTTGAATAGAAGAAAATTCAACAAGATTATAACCAATAGCTTTTTGAAGTTCTATTGCTTTATTAGCAAAAGTTGTTGCTTCATGTAAGTTACATTTAGCAAGTATATATGCTATTTTTTTGTTGCTATATATATTGGGTGCTGAAAAAATTTTCATATCAATTATCTCCATTGTCTCCCACCTGATTATTGTTCAATTTCTATATAAGTATTATTGCCTTTATAAGCATATAAATACATATAAATAAAAAAAATAGGGAAAGTTTTCTACTTCCCCCTTTTAATTTCAAAATATTATTTTGTTTGTTCTTTTTTCTTTTGAGCAATAAGGTTTTCAGCAGCTTTTTGGACATGTTGTCTCATAAATAATTCAGCATTATCAGGATTTCTTTCAATGATAG
Source organism: Caldicellulosiruptoraceae bacterium PP1 (assembly GCA_041320695.1). Taxonomy (NCBI): domain Bacteria; kingdom Bacillati; phylum Bacillota; order Caldicellulosiruptorales; family Caldicellulosiruptoraceae; species Caldicellulosiruptoraceae bacterium PP1. The sequence goes on from JBGGOQ010000003.1 coordinate 111,848, forward strand.
CGTTATAAATCTGTCTGTGTTCCTCTAATGCTGTTTCTAACCTTCCTGGAGTTTCAAAAGAAGTTGTTCTTGCTCTTAAAATATATCCATGAAAGGTTGAAAGAACATGCTCTAAAACCTTGCTTTTTGACGCTTTATAAATAAGTTCATGAAACCTTGAATCAGTTTTCATAACCTTAGCTATATCCTTTCTTTGCGTATAAAGCTCCATTAAAGTAAATATTTCAGCTAACTCATCTTCCTCATCTTTTGTAATCTTTATAGCAGCCCATCTAGCAGCAAGCCCATCGAGAAGCATTCTGATTGTATATATATCCTCAATATCTTGTGCTGTAACCCCTGCAACAATAGCACCTTTATGAGGAATTGTATAAACCAGGCCTTCAAGTTCAAGCTGTCTTATTGCTTCCCTAATTGGTGTTCTTGACACACCTAATTCTTCTGATAATTTTGTTTCAATAAGTGAATCGCCTGGTTTCAAAAGCCCCATAAGTATCTTTTCTTTTACCACATCGAATACCTTTTCATGTAGTGGTGAATACCTATCATCAAGGTTTAATTTTTCAAATTTCATAAAATCACCTTCTTAGCTCATTGCCCCAATAACAGCCTTTGCAAATTCAATAGTTCCTGTGGAACCACCTAAATCATAAGTTACTTCTTTTCCTTCTTTTAAGACTTTTGCAACTGCATCTTCAACCCTCTTTGCTGCTTCCATCTCACCTAAATATTTTAACATCATTACACCAGAAAGTATAGTAGCTGTTGGGTTAGCTAAATTTTGTCCTGCTCTTTTTGGAGCTGATCCATGTATTGGCTCAAATACTGCTCCATCTTCTCCAATGTTAGCTCCTGGTGCAACTCCTAAGCCTCCTACAAGCCCAGCAGCTAGATCAGAAAGAATATCCCCATAAAGATTTGGCATAACTAAAACATCATAGTTTTCAGGTGTTTGAACTAATTTCATGCTCATAGCATCAACAATCATATCTTCAAATTGTATATCTGGATATTCACTTGCTACCTTTCTTGCTGATTCTAAGAAAAGTCCATCTGAATACTTCATAATATTTGCTTTATGAACTGCTGTTACCTTTTTTCTTCCTTCCCTTTTTGCAAGTTCAAAAGCATACCTTACAATTCTTTCACTTGCTTTTCTTGTTATAATCTTTATACTTTCTGCAGCATCTTCTCCTACCATATGTTCAATTCCTGCATAAAGGTCTTCTGTATTTTCTCTTACAATTACAAGATCAATTCCTGTGTATCTTGATGGTATCCCTTCATAAGTCTTAACAGGTCTAACATTTGCATATAATTGTAATGCTTGTCTTAGTGCAACATTAACGCTTCTAAAACCAGTACCAACTGGTGTTGTGATAGGCCCTTTTAATGCAACTTTATTCTTCTTAACGCTTTCAATAACATGGTCAGGTAGTGGTGTTCCATACTTTTCAATACATTTTTCACCTGCTTCAACAACTTCCCAATCAAATTTAACACCACTTGCATCCAAAACCATTCTTGCTGCTTCTGTAACTTCTGGTCCTATTCCATCACCTGGTATTAAAGTAATTTTTCTCATATTACAACCCTCCATATATTATATACCTTTTGATTTTGTTAAGTTTAAAAGTCCACCATGTAAAATCATTTCTTTTTGTCTATCAGTTATATTTAAAATTGTTTTAATTTCTTTGCCTTTTGTTATATTTTTTACAACTACAACTCCATTTTTAACCTGTTCGATTGCATTTTCAATGCTAAGAGAATCCATTTCATCGATTAACTCATAATCTTCAGGGTTTTCAAAAACTAAAGGCATAATGCCGTTATTAATTAGATTTGCCATATGAATTCTTGCAAATGATTTAGCTATAACAGCCTTAATACCTAAATATAGTGGAACTAAAGCAGCATGTTCTCTACTTGAGCCTTGCCCATAGTTTTGCCCACCAATTATAAATCCACCATTATTTTCTCTTGCTTTTTTAGGAAAATCTTTGTCGCATGGGGTCAAACAGTAATCTGATAAATAAGGTATATTGGACCTAAAAGGTAGTAGTTTTGCATTTGATGGCATAATATGATCTGTTGTTATGTTGTCCCCTACTTTTGTTAAAGCTTTACCAGATACTACATCTGCTAAAGGCTTTCCTTGAGGGAATGGCTTTATGTTAGGCCCTCTTATAACTTCAACATTTTCTCCATTTTGGCTTGGTGGAATAATAAGATTATCATTTATTTCAAACTTTTCAGGAAGTTCTATTTTTATATCATCACCTAATGTTCTTGGATCAGTGATATAACCAGTTATTGCAGAAGCTGCTGCAACCTCAGGGCTTACTAAGTAAACCTTAGCTGATGGTGTTCCACTTCTTCCTTCAAAGTTTCTATTAAAAGTTCTAAGTGAAACTGCATCTGTTTTTGGTGCTTGACCCATTCCAATACATGGCCCACATGCACATTCTAAAATTCTTGCACCTGCTGATACCAAAGAGGACAATGCACCATTTTTAGCAAGCATATTTAAAACTTGTTTTGAGCCAGGTGATATTACCAATGAAACTGTCTCAGCAATTGTTTTGCCTTCAAGAATCTTTGCAACTTTCATCATATCAGCATAAGAAGAGTTTGTACAGCTTCCTATTGCTACTTGGTCAACTTTTATATTTCTTAATTCACTTACTGGAACAACATTATCAGGGCTATGTGGGCATGCAGCAAGTGGAACAAGAGTTGATAAATCAATCTCTACCACTTCATCATATTGAGCATCGCTATCAGCAACTATCTCAACAAAATCATTTTCTCTCCCTTGAGCCTTCATAAACTTATATGTTACCTCATCACTAGGGAATATAGAAGTTGTAGCACCAAGCTCTGCCCCCATATTTGTAATTGTAGCTCTTTCTGGTATTGATAATGTTTTGACACCTTCTCCAGTATATTCAAATATCTTGCCTACTCCGCCTTTTACTGTTAGCCTTCTTAATAACTCCAAAATAATATCCTTTGCACTAACCCAAGGACTTAATTTACCAGTAAGATTTACCTTTACTATCTTTGGCATAGTAATATAATATTCGCCACCACCCATAGCAACTGCAACATCAAGTCCACCTGCACCAATTGCAAGCATACCAATACCACCTGCTGTTGGTGTGTGGCTATCAGAACCGAGTAACGTTTGTCCTGGAATTGCAAATCTTTCTAAATGAACTTGATGACAAATACCGTTTCCGGGTTTTGAAAAATATATCCCATGTTTTTTGGCAACAGTTTGGATGTAAAGATGGTCATCTGCATTTTCAGGCCCTGCTTGAATTGTATTATGGTCTATATATGCAACAGAACGTTTTGTTTTTACCCTATCAATGCCCATAGCTTCAAACTGAAGATATGCCATTGTACCAGTTGAGTCTTGCGTAAGTGTTTGATCTATCCTAAGTGCTATCTCTTTTCCAGGAATCATTTCACCTTTAACAAGGTGAGCTTTTATTATCTTTTGAGCAACATTCAAACCCAATATACATTCTCCTTTCAATTTATGTATATACATTATAGATTATATCATTTAGTATACTTGTATACAATATGAATAAGTAATTTTTATTTTTAATTATTTATATTATAGATATTAAAATTATTGTTAATTTTATCTATTTAAACAAGATTATTTTTATGCATTTTTTATATTGTCTTTTTTCATAAAAATTTATTATTATCCAAATAAGTTATTTAATATCTTTTATGTGGGAGGTTGATATAGTTATAGTGAACAACTGGTTACCTATTGGTAGTGTTGTTATCTTAAAGGATTGAACTTAATGCTAATGGTAAAATTGGTAATTTTACAATAAATTCATCAACTTCAATTGGTAAAGCTGAAGTCGGCGGTAATGCCTCAATAAGTAAAAAAGGGGTAGAATTTGGTGTGGTGCTATAATTCCTGCATTTGAAAAAGAATTAAGTTTTAGTTTTAAAATTGGAAAGATTGAAATTGAAATTGGTGGAAAAGCTTATATAGGTGCTATTGGTGCTAAAGCTGAATTGCAAGTTAGTGCCAATAGATTAAAAATTGGTCTTAGCAAAACTGATGGAGTAGGATTAGGAGGTTTTATTGATATAAAATGGTAAATACTAGTGGAGGCGTAGATTATGAATATAAAGCAAAAATATAGTAAATTTATACAATGGTTTTTTATTTTTTTTGGATTGCTTTCTTTTACATTGTGTGTAATACTTTCAATTATTAATTTAGATATTATATATCTATTCGAAGGCACATTTGCCTTTTTTATATTTTTCTTATTTGGTATTTTTTCCTTTAATATGTATCAAAAAAAGAATAACTTTTTCCCTAAATTCATAAAAGTTTTTAAAATATTTTACATTATCGATTCAGTATTTATGCTTATAGTATTTACCATATTAGCATTTAAAAATAAACAGTACTCTCTTGTAATAGCTTATCCAATATTAGTAGTTGGTTATCTAATTATTATTTTGTTTGAAAAGCAAAAAAGTAAAAAATAAATGCTATTGACATGAAAAAAGTAGGGGAACACTTCCCCTACTTTTTTATTTTACCCTGCTTTCGTGCATCTTGAATAGCTCTGGCATGATGTCTTTTACAATCATCTCAAGTTCATCATCACCAATTACTGTTGTTCTGCCATTTTCATATTCTTTATCAACCCATTCTTTAATCTGTAAAACTCTTGGGTCTTTTTTATCAACCTTTTGTTCACCTTCGAGCCTGAAGTAGGTATTAATCCAAGCTGCAATCCCAGCTAATCCTGAATGTGCATCAACTGCTATTACAACAGGCCTATTTAATATCTTCTTGGTATCAAAAATGTTGTAAATCTCTTCATCTTTTAGAATACCATCAGCGTGTATGCCAGCTCTTGTTGCATTGAATGCTCTTCCGACAAAAGGTGTTCTTGGTGGAATTTCATAATCAAGCTCTTTTTCAAAATAATCAGCAATTTCAGTTATAACCTCAAGTTTCATATTTTTTGTAGTACCTCTAATCTGTCCATATTCTACAACCATAGCTTCTAATGGACAATTCCCTGTCCTTTCACCTATGCCAAGTAGTGAGGTATTAACTGAAGAAGCTCCATAAAGCCAAGCTGTTGTAGAATTAGTAACAACTTTATAGAAATCATTATGACCATGCCACTCAAGCCATTCTGATGGAACTTCTGAGTAGTGTCTAAGGCCATAAATAATTCCTTGAACACTTCGAGGTAGTGCAACACCTGGATATGAAACACCAAGTCCTAATGTATCACAAGCTCTAATTTTAACAGGCATATTAGCCTGTTTTGCAAGTTTCATAAGTTCATTTGCAAATGGAACAACAAATCCATAAAAATCAGCCCTTGTAATATCTTCAAAATGACAACGTGGTATAATACCATTTTCAAGTGCTGCTGATACTATTGATAAATACATCTCCATAGCTTGCTTTCTTGTCATATTTAGCTTTTTAAATATATGATAGTCTGAACAAGAAACAAGTATACCTGTTTCCTTTATGCCTAATTCTTTAACTAACTGAAAGTCCTCTTTTTTTGCTCTAATCCATGAGGTTATTTCTGGAAATTTGTATCCTTTTTCCATACATTTAACTACTGCTTCTCTATCCTTCTTGGAATATAAGAAAAACTCTGTTTGTCTTATTATACCTGATTCATTATCAAGTTCATGTAAATAATCATATAGTCTAACAATTTGTTCTACTGTATATGGTGAACGTGATTGTTGTCCATCTCTAAATGTAGTATCTGTAATCCATATCTCATCTGGCACAAACATTGGTACATGCCTATGATTAAATGCTATCTTAGGTATATCGGTATATGGAAAGATATCTCTATAAAGATTGGGCTCTTGTATATCTTGTAAGCTGTATTTATATGCAGATTGTTCAATTAAATTTGTCTTTTTGTTAAACTCAACCTTTGCCATATCATAGCCCCCTAACATTGTATATATGTATACAATTTATTTATTGCTATTATTATATTCAAATTATGAATTTTTTGCAATAGCAAATTGCAATTTTTTATTATTTCATTGCTAAAATATAAAAATGTCAAACCTATTTTGCAGGATATAATATGACATTTTTCAACATGTAATATGGTTAACATATATTATTCATTGGTTTCAGGATTTGGCATATAATCATAATTAGAAGGTAGTCTTTCTACCTTGTTTAATTCTCTTTCGACTCTATCCTTTCTTTTTGTAGCTTCATCAATAGTTTTTTGAGCATCATTTAACTTAGTTTTTACTTTGTCTAATGTCTCACCAAACTTTTGAAATTCTTTTCTAATGCTAATTAAAGCTTCAAAAACCTCTGTTGTTCTCTTTTCAATGGCAAAGGTTCTAAAGCCAATTTGTAATGAATTAAGTATTGCACTAATTGTTGTTGGACCAGCAATAATTACTCTATAATCTCTCTGAATACTTTCAAATAAGCCAGGCTTTTTTATTATCTCTGCATATAATCCTTCAGTAGGTAAAAATAATATGGCAAAGTCTGTTGTAATTGGTGGTATAATATATTTTTCTTTAATTTTTTTTGCATTTTCTTTAATAGTTTTTTCCAATTCTTTTGAATAAATAAGAATTTCATCACTGTTTCCTTGTTCATATGCACTTATTAATCTTTCATAACTTTCTACTGGGAATTTTGCATCAATTGGTAAATATATATATTTATCTCCATCTACGCTTCTAGTTGGTATTTTTATTGCATATTCAACAATATCCCTACTTTCAGTTTTATTAATTAAAAAATTCTTCTCATATTGCTCTGGAATTAATATTTGTTCAATAATACTTCCAAGTTGTATTTCTCCTAATGTTCCTCTTGTTTTCACATTTCCAAGAATCTTTTTTAAATCACCAACGTTTGATGCTAATGCCTGCATTTCACCTAAACCTTTATGCACCTGCTCCAATCGTTCACTAACAAGTTTAAATGAATCCCCAAGTCTCTGTTCTAACGTAACATGAAGCTTGTCATCAACAGTTTTTCTCATCTCTTCTAATTTTTTATTATTGTCTTCTTGAATTTTAGCAAGTCTTTCTTCAACAGTTTCTCTTAATTTATCAACCTTTTCTTCATTTGTTTTTGTCAATGTATTTATTTGTTTATAAAAATTATCAAAATATGATGCCTGAAGATTTGTCATTTCAATAACCTTTGAGGTTAATATGTTATTTGCTGAATCCAAGGCATTTTTCATCTCAACCCTATTAGATCTAAGTTCATTTAAAGTAAGTTCATTCCCTTTTTGTATGCTTTTTTCTATTAACTCTAAGTCCTTTTGTATACCTATCTCTTTCTTGCTGAAAATCTTAATAAGTATAACTAAAGAAATTAATATGTTTATTACAAGCAAAAAACCTATTATTTCTGACATTTTATAACCTCCTAAAGATAGTATTATAAAAATTTTACACCAAAAATATCACAATAAAAACATTTTGGATTACATAATGTTACTTATTAATCACCTAATTCATATAATAAATTAGAAAATATTATACCTATATGGGGGCTTATTTTATGCTATTAAATTCAAAATTGAAAACAAATATTATAAATGAAGTTCAAAATATTTTAATACAGATTGATAATCTCTTTAGTTCTAAGGAAAACATTGATAAGATTGTTCAAGAAGTTATTAATAACTATTTCTTAAAACTTTTGAAGGTATGTTTAAAGTTATTTATTGAAAGATTAGATGAGGAAATTAAAGACTCCCCTATAATAAGGCAAGAATGGAAGGTTGTTCGCAAGGATTATAGAAAACTCTTAACGCCATATTGTGAAATTGAATATGTAAGAAGATATTACAGAAATAAAAATACAAAAGAGTATTGCTATTTAGTTGATCAAATGCTTGGTATAGATAAATATCAGAGAATAACTGATTCATTGGAAAAAAAAATCATAGAACTATCAAAAAATCTTAGTTATGAAGAGGTTATAAAAGAGATATCAAAAAATAATATAGAACTTACCTTGTCAAAACAAACAATAAAGAATAAAAAACAGAAAAAGAGGGAATAAAAATCCCCCTTATTCCTCCAAATTAAGTAGCTCTTTAAGTTCTTCATCATCTAAAGCAAAGGATGGTTGGATGGCTTTTTTACTTTCTTTTATAACTTCAAATTCACCAACAGTATATTCTTTTACCTCAACGTCATCATTTTGTTTGGTAAATTTTACTGAGACCTTTTCTTTCAATACGTTGACTGATATAACCTCACCTTCACCATCAGTTGTTTTTACAATTGACCCTATACCCGGCAATTTCTTTAATGCTTCATCATAAAATTCATGTTCATAACATAGACAGCACATAAGCCTTCCACAAAGCCCAGAAATTTTAGCTGGGTTTAAAACAAGCCCTTGTTGTTTAGCCATCTTTATTGAGACAGGTTGAAATTCACAAAGATGAGTTGCACAACATAATTCTCTTCCACAATTGCCAATACCTCCACGATATTTTGTATCATCTCTTACACCAATTTGTCTTAATTCTATTCTAGTCTTAAACACTGCTGCTAAGTCTTTTACTAGATCTCTAAAATCAACACGACCATCTGCAGTAAAGTAGAAAATCAACTTATTATTATCAAAAGTATATTCAGCATGCAAAAGTTTCATAGGAAGTCCATGTTTTGTAATCTTTTCTTTACATATCTCAACAGCTTGCTTTGCTTTTTCTAAATTTAATTGAGCAATTTCATAGTCCTCCTCTGTTGCCTTTCGTATTACCTTTTTTAATGGCTGGACTATATCCTCCTCAGGAATATCTCTAATACCTAGCATTACCTTCCCCATTTCAATTCCTCTAACTGTTTCTACTATTACATCATCACCTGCATTAAGTTCTATCTCATTTGGATCAAACCAATATATCTTCCCAGCTTTTTTAAATCTAACGCCAACAACTGTAGCCATATTAACCTCCTGTTAATTTTAAAAAAATACTATCAGCTATATTTTCATGATTAACGTTTGAATCAATATATTTTTCAATTTCAATAAAATCTTCAATATATTTATACAATTTATGAATAGTATGTCTATTCGCAAAATAATTAATATAATCTATCTTATCCGTATTAATAATCTGGTTAATATTCTCTGTTAATTTATATATTATAACATCTCGATAAAAAAAGATGATATATTCAAAAAAGGCTTTTAAATTACCTTCAAATTTTGAAAAATCAGTTTCAAACTCTTTTATAAAATCAAAAGGCTTTTTGTCATACTTATTTATCATATCAAATACATTATCTCTTAATTGATTTGTTTGATTATTGTAATAATTTATTGCATTCCCTATGTTTCCATTTGACACTTTAATAATATAATCCTTAGGATCATACCCTTTTTGTTTTATTATTTTTTCAATTTCATCATAAGAATATTTTTTAAATTTCAGTATAATAGACCTTGATATAACTGTTGGTAAAATTTTCTCAATGTTATTTGTTGTTAAAATAAAGATAACATATTCAGGTGGCTCTTCAAGTGTTTTTAATAAAGCATTTTGTGCACTTATAGATAAATCTTCTGAGTTTTTAATTATTATTACCTTCTTTTTCGAAATTAAAGGTCCAAGATAAATATTTTCAATTATGTCTCTAATATTTTCAATTGATATCTCTTTTTTACCTTCTTCTTTTTCAATAACTTTAATATCTGGATGATTACTATTCTCAAAAAGTCTGCAGCTTTTACATTTTCCACATGAAGTACCAGTTTCACAAATTAAATGTTTTGCAAATATTAGTGCTAATGTATTTTTCCCAAGACCTTTTTCTCCAGAAAAAATATACGAATGAAAAGGAGTTTTTATCGACTTTTCTAAAAAGGCCTTGATAGAATTTTGACCAATAAAATTTTCAAAACTCATTGCTTTCACCATTTATCCTATAAAAATAAATCAATAATTAAGCCACGAATATCATCAATATATGATAGAATTTTTAATGAATCCTTTTCACTTTTTAGTATTTCTTGCGTAAGTTGATCCATCTTTTGATCAATCTTTCTTATCATTCCGAAAACCTTATGCCTGCCTCGTTTATCTAAAAAAAATTCTTTAAAAAATTCATGTGAAGAATAAACAGTAAAAGATAGCAACTCTTTTATAGTCTTTTTATATTCCCTCAATGTCCCTATGTCCATCTTTTGTGATAGCTCTTTACTCAAATCATTAACTTTTTGAACCAAATTCTTTATACTTTCAACTATTTTATCTCTTTCAATATTTTTAAGATTTTGTGAAAAATCATCTTTTTTGTTTTCAACCTTTTTGAGTTCTAAAAATATTCTCTCTTTTTGGATATTGCTACTCTTGATATCCTCAATACGCATCTTTTACACTCTCTTTATAATTTTTCAAATCTTTCAATATCCATCACAAACACAGTAGCTCCACCAATTGTTATTTCTATTGGATATGGTATATATGCTCCTGTTGAAGGAGTATTTGGCATAGGTGAAGATAAAACTTGCTTTCTTATTTTACATTTTGAAGAGATAATATCTAGAACTTTATTCACCATGTCCTCCTCTACACCTATAAGTAATGTAGTATTCCCTGATCGCAAAAAACCTCCTGAGGTTGCAAATTTTGTTGCCATAATACCTTCTTTCTGTAATGCTTCCATAAGTTTACCAACATCTTCATTTTGCACAATTGCAAAAATAAGCTTCATTTCTATATCTCCTCTCAAATCAATTCTTATCTTAAATCTAAGCAAGAATCCAAATGGGTTTTTACCTTCTCAAAAACCTGTTCTTCTGTTCCAAGTGCTTCAATGTTTACAATGTTAGGCTTGTTTTGTGAGGCTTCCTTAAAGGATTTATAGACACTTAAGTGAAAATCTAAGTTTTCAGAATCTAATCTGTCCTTTTTGTTCCCTTTAGTCAAGCGTTCTAAAGAATATTTGGGATGTAAAGTAAGAACTATATACAAATCTGGTTTTATCATCTCTTCGAATACCATATTAAGCTTTAAAATCTTATCTATACCTACACCTCGAACCATACCTTGATATACAATACTACTTAAGATATATCTATCTGATAAAACAACATACCCTTCTTTTAATGCTGGAATAATAACATTTCTGACATGTTCATTTCTGTCTGCAGCGAGCAAAAACGCTTCGGTAAGACCATCCATTTTATATTCTGGATCAAGCAAAAGTTTGCGAATTCTATATCCTACTTCAGTCCCACCTGGTTCACGTGTTGTTAAAACCCGAATACCTTTATTTTTTAGGTATTTCTCAGCCATGGCAATTTGGGTTGATTTCCCAGCACCATCATTCCCCTCAAAAACAATAAATCTACCATTCATCCAATATCTCAACCTCTTCAATATTTATTATTCTATTTTCCTTCAAATACATTAGATATTCAAAAATATCTTCAGTAACTTCTTCACCTTCAACAACTACAGGTATCCCTGGAGGGTATGGGGTTATTTTTTGTGCTAATACAGTATTTTTACACTCTATAAATTTAACAGTTCTTTTTTTGAAATTATCAACTTCATACATTTCAATATACTTTTTAGGCACTGGTAAATAATAATAATTAAAATCTTTATTATCATTTTTTATTATATCATAAATTACTTTCTTTAGGGCTGAAAAATCTTTTAATGCATCAACCATCGTAAAATAAAATAAAACTTTTGTTTTATCGTAAAGTTCAGTTATATATCCATTATCTTTTAAATTTTTTATAAGAACTTCACTTTCAGATGTCTTTGAATTTAAAAAAAGTACAACTTTAGTCCAATCAATTTTTTGATATTTCCAATTTGTATTTTGATAAATTGGATTAAATATATCATATAATTTGCAATAGAGTTCTGAAAAAAGTTCTTTTGCATACTTCTTGGCAAACTGAAAACCATATTCTGTAAGTAACAAAAGAATATAAGAAGGGCTTGTTGTATGTAAGGAAATTAAAGTTTTTTTAAGCTTTTCTAATTCGTCTATTTTTTTTATATGTATCATAGCTGATTGAGTTGGACATGGCAATGTTTTATGCATACTTTGGACTGTTATATCAGCTCCCAAGTCAAATGAAGAAGTTCCATCTAAAAACTTTAAATGTGCACCATGTGCTTCATCGACAATCAGAGATTTTTTATATTTATGGGCAATAGTAGATAAATAATCAATATTTTGTATAATTCCAAAATATGACGGTGATGTTATGAATATATATTTTGCATTTGAATTTTTAATAGTTTTTTCAAAGTTCTCAATATTATAATATGTAGTTATACCAGTTTGATTATCATAATCTGGATAGATATATTCAACTCTTAAATTCATTAATTTCGCAGCTTCATATATACTTTTATGCGAATCTCGAGCAATAACTATTGTATCAAATGGTTTTGATAAACCAAAAATAATTGATTGGAGCAAATGTGTAGAACCTTGCAAAGAAACAAAGGAAAAATATGAGTTAAAATAACTTTTTATATCATACAAAAACTCTAAAATAGCTCCTTTAGGGTCAAGTAAATTATCAAACTCATCTGTTTCTGTAACATCAAAAAAAGGATAAACTCCACTAAGTGAATCTGGAAAAATCTTGATTAATCCCTTATGTCCTGGCATATGAAGTCTATCAAAGTTATAATTTAAAAGTTTTTTATATATTTTGCAATTACTTAATATTTTCTCTATATCTTTCGGGTCCAATTTCATAGATATCTCTTCCTTTCGAGTCAATAGCCACAATGCAAGGTAGATTTTCTACAATTATTTCTCTTATTGCTTCTGCACCTAAATCCTCAAAAGCAATTATCTTGTCAAATTTTATTTTTTCCTGAATAACTAGTGCTGCACCTCCATAAGTTGCTAAAAAGATTGCATTGTTTTTAACTATGCTTTCTTTTATTTTACCATTTCTCTTGCCTTTCCCAATCATTATTTTAAGACCTTTTTCAAGAAGAAGTGGCGTATATTTGTCCATACGTCCAGCTGTTGTCGGACCGCAAGGACCAATTATTTCATCTGGAGTTGCTGGGCAAGGCCCCATATAATATATTGCACTATTTATTAATTCAATAGGCAATTTTTGATTATTAAGTATCATTTCATATAATCTTTTATGAGCTGCATCCCTTGCAACAAATATTTTGCCTGTAAGTAATATTTCTTCCCCAACTGATAAATTTCCTATTGAATTAATATCATCTGGTAAAATTATTTTCTTCATTGTTATCCTCCAATATATAAAATTCTATAAAAAAACCGGGTTAATCTTACCCGGCTTTTTTATAAACTATTCTCTTGGTTTTGGTGCATCAACAGGACATACATTTGCACAAGCACCGCATGAAATGCATTCTTCTTCATTTATAACATACTTGCCTTCGCCTGCTGATATACATTGAACTGGGCATTCGCTTTCGCAAGCACCACATGAAATACAGTCATCAGTTATAAAATATGCCATAGTAATGCCTCCTTTTTAAAATTTATTGAACTAATCCTTACAATTTATCCCATAAGGATTGTTCTTTGTGCAAAGTCTAAGTGCTTATTTTTCTTAGTCTTGCACTAAAATTATTTTAGCACATCATTTTATTTTTATCAATTAATATAAATATTAAATAATCTTTCACAAATAAATATTAGTTATTTTTTTCTTTACAAAGCTTATATTCAAGCGAATCAACCAATGCAATCCAGCTTGCTTCAACAATGTCGCTTGAAACTCCAACAGTTGTCCATGTGTCTTTGCCATCAGATGATTCAATAAGAACCCTTACCTTTGCCGCTGTTGCTGTCTCTGCATTAAGAACCCTCACCTTATAATCTATCAAATGTACCTCTTTCAATTCTGGGTAAAATCTTTCTAAAGCTTTCCTTAATGCTCCATCCAATGCATGAACTGGGCCGTCTCCTTCTGCTGCTGTTATAGCATTTACTCCATCAACTGCAATTTTTACAATAGCTGAGGATGAATATTTTTCTCTTGCAGGTTCGTCAATAAGAACTTTGAATTCCTTTAGTTTAAAGAATGGTTCATAAAGCCCAAGTTTTTTTCTTATTAACATCTCAAAAGAAGCTTCTGCAGACTCAAACTGATATCCTTCATTCTCCAATCGTTTTAATTCTTCAATAATCTCAAATGTTTGCGGTGAATCCTTTGTTATAGTAGGATCAATTTCTTTTATTTTATCAACAACAGTGCTTCTACCAGCTACTTCTGATAATACAATTCTTCTTTTATTACCTACTATTTCTGGATTGACATGTTCAAATGAAATTGGGTTTTTCTTAACTGCATCTATGTGCATACCTGCTTTATGCGTAAAAGCAAAAGCACCAACATAAGGTGCACGTTCATAAGGAACCATATTTGCAATTTCAGAAATGTATCTTGAAACGCTTGTGAGATTTTTAATGTTTTCTAAAGGAATACATTGATATCCTAATTTTAATTGTAAATTTGGAATTAAAGTTGTAAGGTCAGCATTTCCACATCTTTCACCATATCCATTAAAAGTGCCTTGAACTTGTCTAGCTCCTGCTAAAACAGCCATAATTGAGTTTGCAACGGCCATACCTGTATCATTATGGCAATGTATACCTATTTGAACCTTTGGAAACATTTCGGTTACTTCTTTTGTAATCTGATAAATCTCCATTGGAAATGTTCCACCATTTGTATCGCAAAGATCTAGCGAGTCAGCTCCAGCATCAAAAGCTGATTTTAGTGTTTTTATTGCATATTCTTTATTGTTTTTGTATCCATCAAAAAAATGTTCAGCATCAAATACCACATATTTGCCCAATTTTTTCAAATAATAAATTGTTTCATAAATCATTGATAGATTTTCATCTTCACTTGTTTTTAGAACCTCTTTAACATGAAAGTCCCATGATTTACCAAATATCGCTACTGCATCAGTCTCTGCGGATATAAGTGACTTTAGGTTAGCATCATCTTCTGGTTTAATGCCAACCCTTCTAGTGCTACCAAATGCTATTAATTTTGCATTCTTCAATTGCATTTTCTTTACTCTTGAAAAAAATTCTTGATCTTTGACATTTGACCCAGGATTACCAGCTTCAATAAAAGAAATGCCAAACTTATCTAACTTTTCAACAATTTTAAGTTTATCTTCTAAAGAATATGAAATACCACCTGCTTGAGCACCATCTCTTAATGTAGAATCATAAATAACAATTCTTTTGCTATCCAAAAATATCCCTCCTTAAAATATAAAAAAACCCAGCCTGTGTAAAGCTGGGTTATATTTATATATAATTATTAAAATTTATTCACAGGCCCAATTGGGTGCATTTATATATTATATTGTTGATAAATTTAATCACTGATATTTTTAAGATTATACTTTTGCATATTCGTATTATTATCATAATTTGCACCCCTTTGGAAGAATTTATTTTTATTATTTTACACAGATTTAAAAGATTTGTAAAGAGTTTAAATTATATTTTCTAAATAGTTGATTTGAATACTGTTGTTATGTTACAATAGATATGCTCTGTTTTAAGTTTTGCGAAGGAGGGATAAGAAAATGGCAATGTGCGAAATTTGCAATAAAAAAGTTGTTTTTGGTAATCAAGTTAGCCACTCAAATAGAAAAACTCGTAGAACATGGAGACCAAACGTTAAGAAAATCAAAGTTTTAATAAATGGTCATAGCAAAAGAATGTATGTTTGTACAAGCTGCATAAAAGCAGGTAAAGTTGAAAGAGCATAAGAAAAGAGTTCAAGATAATATTATCTTGAACTCTTTAATTTTGATCACTTATCTTAAATAGTTTTTTTATTAGTTTGCTGAAAATTTTGGGCATTTTTAAAACCATTATTCTCATATCTTGAATCCTCCATCTTTAAAAAATAAAAAACATCCACACCCAATTAATGCTAAAGCCAATATCAGTACTAATATCCATGGTGGCATAATAATTGCTATTAGTAATCCAATGCCTATCAATATTAAAACAAAACCAATGAATCTTTTTCTAAAATAATTTTTTTTGCTCATCTAATAATTTTATATTAAGGCTTAGTTTATTATATTCATAATATTTTTAATTTGTGATTATTTTTATTATATATAATTCTAATCGGAATAGTTGACAATGATAAATATATTTATTATAATTGATAATGATTTTCAATTTCATTTAATTAACGGAGGTATTAAAATGCTTAATGGATTTATAATTTCTTTTCGTGAGGTTTTTGAAATAATACTTATTGTTGTCTTAATACTTGGTTTCATAAACTCAACAAAAACACAAAATCTTAAAAAGAGTCTTATTATTGGTACAACACTTGGTATCCTTGTAAGTTTTATATTTGGTATTATTGCATTTAATCTAAATGAAGCATTTAAAGAAGTATCTGAAGCTTTCGAAATTATAACAAAAGGCATCTTATTTATACTTATCACATCATTTATTGTATATTCTATTAAAATTGTTAGATCAGATATATCAAAACAAATTACAGATAATATCTCAAAACATAAAACATTATCGTTGGGTATTTCACTAGTTTCTTTTTTCAACGTTTTGCGTGAAGGTATTGAGCTAAGTGTATTTCTATTGACTAGCTTTATAACCAATAGAGATATGAATATTTTTTGGGGAGTAATTTTAGGAATAACCTTTTCTTTATTTCTTGCATTTGTTATATTTAAATTTTCTATTAAAATAAATTTTAATTGGTTATTTAAGATAATAAATATAATTTTAATAATTGTATCTGCCGGAATATTTAAAGATATTTTGGAAGAGATAAGTAAAGAGATTTTTAAATCAGATAATAATACATTATTAATATTACCTGGTATTTATATAATGGTTTTAGTCTATATGCTATTTATTAACAAAAATAGAAAGCTGGAATAATTAATATTCCAGCATCTTTTATTTACTTAAAAATTCTACAGTAAAGTTTATTACACTTTTTTCCCATTCATATTTGTTAAAGGTATGATCTGCACCATCAATTTTTATAAATGTAGCTTTTTCCCCTAAAATCTCTTTATATTTTTCTCCAACTGTTATAGGTACTGCAGTATCATTGGTGCCATGTAAAATTAATACTTGATTTGGGTATTTTGATATCATATCAAAAAAGTCATAGTTTTGTAAATCCAAATAAAATTCTTTTGATAAAATTAAACCACCTAAATCTAAATATCCTATTGTTTTAACCTGTTGGTTGTTTTCAACTATATTTTTTGCAATCTCCAACATATTCCCTGCCGGTGCCCATAATACAACCTTATTCAACTTTTCTTGATAATATCCAGCTAAATATGAAGAAATAGCACCGCCAAGTGATAGCCCTACTATTGATACCTTACTTTTATCAACAAATGGTAAAGAAAATAAATAATCAACAATAATTTTAGCATCTTCAATTTCTTTTGAAACAGTCATATCAAAAAAATCTCCATCGCTTTCGCCAGATCCAGCAAAATCAAACCTTATACTTGCTATTCCTTGTTTTTCTAGTTCTCGTGATAGCTTTACAAAAATAAAGTGCGGTTCCATTCTATTGCCAGTAAAACCATGAAAAATAGCAACAGCAGGAATAGTCCCTTCAAAGTTGTCTGGAATATGTAGATATCCTCTTAAAACTTTTCCCTCTTTGTTTGTAAGTTCAATATGCTTTTGCATCAAAATTCCCTCCTACAAATTTATTTAAATTGCTCTGCAAGTATCCCCTTCAATTAATTTATGCTCTACTAAGAGTCTTTTGTAAGTTTTATGAGGCTCAACAAGTTCTTTTAAAAGTAATTCTGCAGCATATTTACCAAGGTAAAAGACATTAATGTCAATTGTGGTTAGTTTTGGATATGATAACGTGGTAAAAATTGAGTTGTTAAAACCAATAATAGAAATGTCATATCCAATTTTTAAGCCTAATTCACGAGCAGCTCCAATAGTTGCAAATGATATTGTATCATCCATACAAACAATAGCTGTTGGTCTATTTTTTAACATGAGTAATTCACGAGCTTTTTCATAAGAACTTTTTTCTTCTAATTCTGTAAATTTTACCATATCAGAGTCGAATTCAATATTATTCTTAGTTAGTGCCTGCTTATAACCTTCTAATCTATCTTGCGTTACAACTAAATTTTCAAAGCCACCAAGAAAACCTATTTGAGTATGTCCTAAGTTTATTAGATAATTTGTTGCATCAAACGAAGCTTTTTTGTTGTCGTTGTCAACCCAATTTATGCTTTCTTTATTTTTATAAGGAGTGCCAATAACAATAAATGGAAATTTAAGTTTCTTTAAATATTCAATAGAGTAATCATTTACTCTAGAAGATAATAGTATAATCCCATCTACTTTTCTACTTTTTATTAGATTTTCTAAACTTTTTTTCTCATTCTCAGGTGGTGATATATTTAATACCAAATCATATTCAGTCTCATTGATTACACTACATATCCCTGAAACAACCTGATCAAAGAAAGTACCAGTAAGAACTTGCTCAACTTTTCTAGGCATAAATATACCAATCGCAAAAGCCTTTTTTTTGACTAAACTTTTTGCACTTGCATTCGGAATATATCCTAATCTTTCAACAACTTCCATTACTTTATCTATTGTTTCTTTACTTATCTTTGCATTTCCTGATAAAACCCTTGAAACTGTAGAAGGAGAAACATTGGCTTCACGTGCTATATCTTTTATTGTAACCATTAGTATCCTTCCTTTACTAGTATTTATCATATATTAACGGAAAATTTATTTCAATTTTACAACTATTATTATAGTATTCATATTTCAATCCATAATTAACACTAGTATATAATTTTATTCTATTGTTTAGATTATCTAATATAAAATTATTAGCATTTAATTTTTGAAGATTAATATTTGAATAAACAATTATATTTAATGTATCTTTAAACTTAGATGCTGATATCTTAATAATCTTCTTAATTGGATGCTTGTTATTTATATTATCAGCAAAAAATCTGGCTATAGGATAAAATATTCCATGCAAAACCATTGCATCTTTTACATCATCATCAACTAAAACAATAATGTCAACTAGATCTTTCAGTGTTACTTTATATGAAATAAGTATACTTTCAAATATTGAGGTTTCATATGTAACTTTATTAAATATTCTTGGAGCATCAGCATTAAGCTCAAGTAAACTAACAAGAGAGTTTGCCATTTTACTAATATCTTTTTCATTATTTTCATCAGCCATATTTTTTATTGTATTAGCTAAACTATAAAATATCTCTTTGCTTTGGTTGGATAATTCTTTTGATTTTTCACAATCTTCATGTGACTTAATTTTATCTCTAAGCCAATCCAAAAAAGCTTTCATCTCAAAGTAATCAAAGCAAAATATATCTTTATACTCTTTATCAAATACATCTTTGAAAAAATTATTTATAACCTCAATATTGTTAAAATATCTTAATACTTTGGGTAACAAAAAAATAACAAAAATGCTCATATTTAAAACTACACTAAAAAATAAACACAAAAATAATAAAAATATATTTTCTATAGTAAGTTTAGAAAATACGAAGAAAAGAATTAATGCAATTATTGAATTACTTAGCAAAGTGAATTTTAATACATCTTTAATTATTAATTTTTTCATTTCAAATCACCAAAAACTATAATTTTTTTCTTTCAGCTTTTGCCCAGCCTTGTTTTCTAACTACTGCTTCATAAATACCCATAACTCTCCACAAAACAGTTAGTTGTCTATAGCCTAAATTTTCTACCACAGCTATTATAACAAGTATAATAAAATCCTTCCAGCCATTATATTTCTTTTCTGAAAGCTCTGAGAATAATACAGATAAAATGGAAATTGCTATTCCATATAAAACTTCAACAGCTAAAAAAAACAAAGCAACATTTATATTAATAATTCCAAATATATAAGAAATGGGGACAATAATATATCCAATCAATTCAATTACAGGTCCTAGTAGTTCAAATATAACTTGGTATGGATATCCAAATAATCCTAACATGCCATATCTTGGATTAAAAAACAAACTTCTATGTTGAAAAACAACTTGTGCTAGTCCTCTTTGCCATCTCTTCCTTTGCTTAGCTAAATCGCCTAACTTCTCAGGGCATTGTGTCCATACGATAGGATCTGGGACAAATATTACCTTTGATTTTTTCTTTTTTTCATAAGCAATTTTCTTAAGTCTAACAACTATCTCCATATCCTCGCCTACAGTTTTTGTATTAAACCCGTCTGCCATTATAATATCTTCTTTCTTAAATCCTGCAAAAGCACCCGATGCTATAAGTAGAGAACCAATCATCGAAAGCCCTTTTCTTGCAGCCAAGAATGCTCTAAAATACTCTATAATTTGAAATCTTGCTATATTTGACTTTGGAACATGAAGCTCTTGAACTTTACCAAAGTTGTCTAACATTGAACCATTTACTATTCTTACAATACCTGATACTGCAACAACCTTATCTGGTTCATCAAAAAAAGGCTGCATTACTTTTGCAATGGAATCCCTTTCAAGTATTGAGTCAGCATCTAATGTACATATGTATGGATAAGAGCATACGTTAATACCGCAGTTTAATGCATCAGCTTTCCCACCATTAATTTTATCAACAACAATTAAATTATCATACCTTTTTGAATAGTATATACCAATTACATCTTTAGAATCAATTAATTTTCTAAATTTTCGATCAACAATATATAAATTAAATTCATTTTTTAATTTCTCAAGAGTATCATCTTTTGAACCATCATTTATAACAACTACCTCAAATTCAGGGTATTCAATTTGTAAAAAGGATTTTACAGCTTTTACTATTGTTTCTTGTTCATTATATGCAGGAACTAGTAAACTTACTGGAGGAGCTAAATCAGAGGCAATTACTTCAACAATTCTTCCAGCAATTTTATTTCTGATATATACTATAATACCAATCAGAGAGATTAATAAAAGGACTACATATATAGTGTTTAAAATTAAAATATACCATGTAACAAATAATGAGAAGTAATTAAAAAATCTTATCATTTATATCACCAATTCTGGATAATTTTCTTTCAGAATATAATAAAAATTATTTTCTAAAGTTTTTAAAGTAAAAATACTTTTGTTATTATCACTTAATTTTTTAAATATTTCTAATGATAAATCCTTTGATATATCAGGAACTTTGCCTAAATAAGAATTAATTAAAATATTAAAATTATCATTATAATAAAATATTTCAATAATCTTATCTTTTGCAAATTTATCTTGAGATTTGTTATAGTATTCAATAAGATTACTAAATATTTTATAGCCATAATTTTTTAATGCATTAAGGCTTGCATCTCTGACGTAGAAAAATTTATCTTCTAAACAATCTAATAATACATTTAAGCATGTTGGATTATTTAGTCTACCAAGTGCATATATTGCTCTTAATCTCACATAAAAATGTTTATCATTAATAGCTATAGAACAAAGTTTTTTTACATCTGATATATAACCTAATTTTTCTATAACCCTGCAAGCTTTGGCTCTTATTTCTGCATTTGGATAATCTAAAAATTTCTCAATTATTTTAATTTCATCAATTGTTGCAATTTCTGAAAGAATTATAATGCAGAATAAGATATTATTAACAATATTTGTATTTCTTAATATCTCAATAATAGGTTTAGAAAGTTTATTTCCCAATAATATAGCAAAGTATTGTATTTTCCTTTGATTAGAATAAGAAAGTTTATAAGCATTTTCTATAATAGTTTTTATAAATGGGTAATATTTTTCAATATTCTCCATTTTGCTCATTATTATAAACATAGGCTCAGCAATTATACCAATTTCATCAATTTTCCTTTTAAAAATTGATTTAATAATAGCATCAAGTTCTTCTTCGCTCCCAATAATACTCAAAGTTTTAGCACTCTTTATCCTTTTCCTTTTACTTATACTGTCTAAATTTTTAATTAGATAATTTATAAAGCCGTCTCTTTTAAAATGTTCATAAAGCCTTTGCTTTTCAATGTCTTCAACCCAATAAAAATCATTAACTATGATATCCATAATAAAAATATAATGTTTCTTATCAAAATGGTCTTTCTTTCCATTTTTTATAATAGAATAAATTTTTTCCCTTAATTGATTCTTTATTAATTTAATTCTTTTTTGATTAATACTTATAATTATTTTATATATAAATAAAATAATAGTAATAATTAGTAATATTAAAATTAAAAATAAAATAAATATTATAACATTTTTACTTATTATCTTTACCATTTAATTCACTCCAAAGGTGAAGTATTTCATGAAGCAAGCTAAATTTCAAATTATCATTATATTTATCAAGTATAAGATAAATTTCTAAGTTTTTTTCTCCAGCATCAATTATTATATATTGTTTTAAATTATCAAATTTATACTCAGCTATATTCTCTATAATATTTATTTCTTCACTTTTAGGAAAATTATTATTTATAACTACATTGAATTCCTTATTATATCTTTTTATACCAAGCATTCTAAAATTATTAAAGTATTTTTTCATAAAGTTATAAGACTCTTCAATAACATTTTGCTCTGAAACTAACATAATATTCTTCAAAAAGCTTAATATGTCATTGATTTCCTTTAAAGAAATATATTCTTCTTGCATTTTTAAAATAGTTTTCACAAAATAGTATACCTCATTAGTTGAAAATGGTTTTTGAATAATTCCGACAACTCCATATTCATAAGCTTTTGTTCTAATCTCTTTATGAAAATTTTGTGTTAAAAATATTATTGGAATATGTCTTGTATTATTATCAGTCTTTATTTGTCTAACTAATTCAAATCCACTAATTTTAGGTAAATTAATGTCAGTTATGATAACGTTTATATTTTCAGTTTTTATTATATCATATGCTTTTTCGCCATCTTCAGCATCATAAACATCATATAAAAAATCTATATCAGTAGTATTTAAAAACCTATTTTTTAATATATCTCTTATATATTGATTTTCATCTACAATTAAAATTTTCTTCAACATAACATTAGTCTTCCCCTAACATTTATATAAATTATATACTCTTATCTAAAATTTAAATACCACTTTTATACTTTTTTCTCTATTTTTTGATGATGCTGTCTCTATTGCTTTTTTGTATTCATCTATGCTAAATATATGTGTAATTAGCTTATTATAAGGTATTTTATTTTCCTGAATTAGCTTTAGTGCAAGTTCATATGTTGAAATTTCTTTTCCATCCAATATCTCTGTGCTATAACAATATGCACCTGTTATTTTAAGTTCTTTAAACCATACAGGTGTAAAATCAATTCCTTTAGGAAAACTAGCTAATCCGACTAAGACATAGGTTCCTCTTTGTTTTGTCATCCACAAAGAATCTCTTATTGTTTTATTTGAAGCGACACAATCATAAATAATATCAAAACCACCAAGCATAACATTATCACCAATCATCGGTTTAAAAATCTTTGCATTTGTAATCTTTGCAACATCTTCAAAATAATTTTCAGATGGATATATAATATTATCTGCACCAAATTCCTTCGCAAGATCTTGCTGAAATTTATACTTTGCTACACAAGATATATTTGCTTTACTTCCTAACTTCCTAAGTGTCCATATAATAAGAAGTCCAATTATTCCTGCTCCATAAACCAAAACTTTTTGATTATCCTTAGGGAAATTCCTCATAACAGGATGTACTGCAGATGCTAAAGCATCTGTAAGTATAGCTTCTTCATCTTTTACCTCATTTGGCACTTTAAGGAGTTGCGATTTATGAGCTATATAATATTCTCCCCATGACCCTGAGGTTGAATTGCATGCACCCATTATAGTTCCAGGTGAAAGCTTGCCTTCAGTTATATTAAGGCAGGTTGAATACTCATGCTCTTTACAAGACTCACATATATCATCAATCTCTCTCGCATAGCAATCTAAAACTGGATCAGCTATAACTCTATCTCCAACATTAAAATCCATTACATTCTTACCCTTTTCAACTATCACACCAAGGTTTTCATGTCCTATAACAAACGGAAAAGATGCAAAAGGTGAAGTAGAAGGAGAATCATGTAAAAATATTAGATTTAAGTCGCTCCCGCATATTCCAGCAAATTTCGTTTTTATTAGAACATAATCATCAGATGGAAGTTTTGGTTTTTCAATTTCTTTTAAGGAAATGCATGAAAAAGGTCCATAAAAATTCTTTTTTGATAGTTTACCTAATGCTAACGTTCTTACATATTTAGTTATATTTGCGTCAAAAACTATTGCTTTCATTTTACTCCTCTCCTTTATTAAAAAATAAGGATGTCCTTTTAATAAGAAAATATTTATAAAACTACTAATAATTGTAGTTTAGATTTAAAATACTAACCATAAGGACATCCTTTAATATTTAATTATATTATGCCATATTTTTTGCCAAGATGCTCTAACACTTCAAGCGTTCTATCAAGATGTTCCCTTGTATGCCCAGCTGTCAATGAAATTCTAATTCTTGATAACCTTCTTGGAACAGCTGGATAAAACACAGGATTAACATATATATTCATTTCATGCATTTCTCTACATATTTCTTTAACTTTCAAATCATCCCCAATAATTATTGGGAATATTGCTGTTTGTTGATTGCCTAAATCAAAACCTAATTTTAAGAGATTTTCTCTGAAATAATTAATATTATTCCAGAGATTTTCCCTTAACTCTGGTTCCTCTTCAATAACATTTAATGCTTCAATTAATGAAGCAGTAGCTTGTGGTGTAGGTGCTGTTGAAAACATATAAGCTCGTGAATAAAAATGTAAGTAATTAACTAATTCTTTATTTGTTGCAATAAATCCACCAACTGCTCCTAAAGCCTTTGATAATGTACCAGCTACTATATCAACTTTACCTTCAACATTACAATGTTCTGGTGTTCCTTTACCATTCTTTCCTATAACACCTGTTGCATGAGCTTCATCAACCATTACAAAAGCTCCATAAGCATGTGCTATCTCAACAATTTGATCTAATGGTGCAATATCGCCATCCATAGAGTATACACCATCAACAATAACAAGCTTTGTATTGTATTTATCCTTTACCTTTTTAAGTGTCTTTTCTAATGAATCCATGTTATTATGTCTGAAAAATTCTATATTAGTATTTCTACAACCATCAATTATACTTGCATGAACATACATATCAAGTATAGCAACATCTTTTTCATGTAACATTGCTGCTATTGTTCCGAGATTTGAACCGTATCCACTTGTGTATACTAATGCATCTTCGCAGCCTTTAAACTCTGCAAGTTTTTTCTCAAGCTCGACATGTATATCAAGTGTTCCGCCGAGAAGAGGAACCGAACCTGCACCAGAACCATACTTTTTTGTTGCCTCAATACCTGCCTTAATGGTTCTTGGATGTTTAGTTAAATTTAAGTAATCGTTCGAAGCCATATATATCATTTCTCTTATTTCACCAGTATATTGGTCTACAACTGTCATTGTTGGACCAGAACCACTTAATGAAACTCTCCTATACTGGTAATGCCTTCTTTTAACATAATCTTCTTTGTATTCATAAAATTCTTTTGCTAAATCCATTATATTTTTTTCATCACTTTTAACAAAATCTGCTAAACTAAATTTTGTTGTATCAATCATCAAAAACAACCTCCTTATAATTTTTATGAAATTCCATATATATTCCCTTTTTCATCAATATCAATATTTTCTGCTGAAGGTATTCTTGGAAGTCCAGGCATTGTCATAATATCGCCAGCTATTGCGACAATAAACTCAGCACCGTTGCTAATTTTCAGTTCTCTAATATTTATTGTAAAATTGTATGGCCTACCTAAAAGCTTGGGATTATCAGATAATGAATATTGAGTTTTAGCAATACATACAGGATAATGTGATATCTCTAATTTCTTTATTGTTTCTAAATCTTTTAGTGCTTTTGTTGAAAACTCAACATCATTAGCACCATAGATTCTTTTTGCAATTTGTTTTATTTTTTCTTCAATTGACATATTTAATGGATATGTGAAGTTTTTCTTTGTTACATTATTTGAAACTTTTAAAACCTTTTCGGCAAGTTCAATACCGCCTTCTGAACCCTTTGAAAATACACTAGAAATTGCAAATTCAACATTTTCTTTCTCACAAAGCTTTTTAATAAGGTCTATTTCCTCATCTGTATCGCTTGGAAATTTATTTAATGCAACAACAACACCTGTATTAAAAGCTTTTATATTTTGAATATGTTTTTTGAGGTTTTCAAGCCCTTTTTCTAATGTTTTCAGATTAGGTTCATTAATCTTATCTAATTGTTGACCACCATGATACTTTAATGCCTTAATTGTCACAACAATTACAACAGCATTAGGATATACATCAGCTTTTCTACAAACAATATCAAAATATTTTTCAGCACCTAAATCAGCACCAAAACCAGCTTCAACAACAGTATAGTCGCAAAGCCTTGTTGAAATATCCAATGCTAATATAGAATTTGTCCCGTGTGCTATATTAGCAAAAGGTCCCCCATGAATAATTGCAGGTGTATTTTCAATAGTTTGAACCAAGTTAGGTTTTATAGCATCTTTTAGTAATGCTGCCATAGCTCCATGTATTTTTAAGTCTTTAGCATAAATAGGTTCACCTTGTTGATTAAAAGCAATTAAAATATTTCCAAGTCTTCTTTTAAGATCAGAGATATTTTCAGATAAGCACAGTATTGCCATTACCTCAGATGCAACAGATATTATAAAACCATCTTCACGCATTACACCATTTTGTTTTTCACCAAGACCTATTACAATATTTCTTAGTGTCCTATCATTCATGTCTATAGCTCTTTTAATTAAAATTCTTTTTGGGTCAATATTTAACTTATTGCCTTGATGAATATGATTGTCTAACGCAGCACATAAAAGATTATTTGCTGTTGTAACAGCATGAATGTCACCAGTAAAATGTAGGTTTATATCTTCCATAGGAAGAACTTGAGAATAGCCACCGCCAGTTGCTCCACCCTTTAATCCCATACATGGCCCCAATGAAGGCTCTCGTAATGTAACAATAGATGAGAAACCCAATTTGTTAATTGCCATTGAAAGGCCTATAGCTGTTGTTGTTTTTCCTTCACCCATAGGGGTTGGATTTATAGATGTAATTAAAATGATGTTGTTCTTTTTTTTATTTTTTAGCCTTTCATAAGCATCTAATGATATCTTTGCTTTATATTTTCCATAAGTCTCTATCTCATCTTGATTAAGCCCAATTTCTTCTGCAATTTGTTCTATATATTTAAGTTTAACTTCCTTTGCAATTTCTACATCTGATTTCATTTAATCACCTGCCAATTTAGAATATGTTTTATTCAAAAACTTTTCCTTCTCTATAATGAAACGTTCATGAAACCCTTCGCCAATCTTTTCTTTTTGATCATATGCTTCAACCTTAAACAAAAGTCTTTTTCTATCAACTTCTAACAATTTTGCCTCAATGAATACACTCATCCCAACAGGTGTAGCAGCTAAATGCTTTACATCAATCTTTGTCCCAACAGTTGTATATTCATTTGGTAAATGTGCATCAACACAAATCATGGCAGCATGTTCCATATATGAAATCATTGCAGGTGTAGCAAATACTTCTAATGTTCCACTCCCATAAAATATTGCAGTATCTTTATTTGATACCACTATTTGCATTGAACTTGTCAATCCAGCTTTTATGTTGTTAAACTCCATTTTTAACCCCCACTAAAATATATGTTGCACAATTTTGTTCACATTATTAATTATATTTATATATTAATCCGAAAATTTTTACATGTCAAACAATTTTGTGAAAAGAAAGCATAAAGAAAGAGGCTGTCTAAGAAAGAAAAATTTCAGCCTCTTGATTTTTTTTTAATTTTTTAAGTTTTTTATTTGACACCATATATTAATTTTAAAAATATAAATCTCTTTTTCCTTGTTCTAATTCCTTTATTCTCTTTATTGTTTCTTCTTTTAATTTTATATTATCAATCTCATCTAATGCTTTTTTTATTATTTCTTCACCTTTTTTCTTTAATTCATCTGTTCCATAATCTAACAATACTTCTTTAAATGTAAGTATTGCATTGGGTTGACAAAATTCATGTATCTCTCCTTCTTTTGCAAACTCCATAAATTTGTGTCCAGTTCTTTCTCTCCTATAACATGCTGTGCAAAAACTTGGAATGTAACCTTTTTCACAGATTACATTCATCATTTGAATAAGATTTCTATGGTCGGCAAGTTCAAATTGATTTGCATGCTCCTCTTTTTCTTTATATCCACCTGGGCTTGTAGAAGAACCAGCACTAATCTGAGAAACACCAAGGTCAAGTAATTTATCTCTTAAATCTGGAGCTTCTCTAGTTGATAATATAATACCTGTATAAGGAACTGCAAGCCTAAATACCGCAACAATCTTCATAAAATCTAAATCACTGATAGGATAAGGAATCCCATCTAAAGCCCATCCTTCAGCATATTTGAGTCTTGGAACGGAGATTGTATGTGGCCCCACTCCACCAGTAAAATTATCAAAATGTCTAATATGCATTAAAGTTGCTAAAACATCAAACCTGTAATCATATAACCCAAGTAGAGGGCCTATACCAACATCGTCTATTCCACCTTGATAAGCATTATATATTGCTGTAATTCTTTTATTATAATTTGCTTTTTGTCCCTGTGGATGCATTTTTTTATAAGTTTCTCTATGATATGTTTCTTGGAATATCTGATAGGTTCCAATTCCACTTTCTTTTAACATTTTAAATTCATCAATAGACATTGGAGCAGCGTTTACATTTATTCTTCGTATATCACAGTTTTTATATATAGCCTCTACTGCTGAAGTTATATGGCCAATACTTGTCTTATTTGGATCTTCACCACATACTAAAAGTATTCTTTTATGTCCCTGAGATTCAATTGCCTTAGCTTCTTTAATAATATCCTCTGTTGTTAATGTCTTTCTATGAAGTATTTTGTTGTCATGCCTATATCCACAATAAAGACAATTATTTGTACATTCGTTACTTGTATAAAGTGGAACAAAAAATACTACTCTCTTACCATAAATGCTCAATTTTACTTCTCTTGCAACTTCAAATAATTCTTCTAATGCTTCAGGATCTTCAATATTTATTAAAAATGCAACCTCTTCTAATTCTAATCCTTTTGCTTTCTTTGCTTTTTCAATGATTTCATTAAATCTTATCCTGTCAAAACTTTTAGTTTTTTCTATTAACTCCTCAATTAACCTTTCATTAATAATTTCGGCATCATTAATTTGAAGATACTTCATTTTTATCCATCTACCTTTCTTAAAAAATAATGCCCTTTCCCCAAAGCAGGAAAAGGGCATAATAAGCCGTAATTCTTGCCTCAGGGTAAGAAATACTCTAACCCCTCAGATTAAATTACTTATCCGAATGACCAGAAAAAACTAACCATTCAGAATATGTTTGTTAATATTATATCAAATCAAAAATAATTTTGCTATCCTTTTTTATCCGTTATATGAAAATAACTCAGTAGATAGATATCTTTCACCAGTATCTGGTAACAATACGACAATCATCTTTTTCTTGTTCTCTGGTCTTTTTGCGACAAGATAAGCTCCAAACAATGCAGCTCCAGATGAAATACCGCAAAGAATTCCTTCATCTTTAGCTAAATACCTTGCCATTTCATAAGCCTCTTCTGTTTTTACTTTAATAACCTCATTATAAATATTAGTGTTTAAAACCTTAGGAACAAATCCTGCTCCGATTCCTTGAATTTTGTGTGGTCTTGGAGTTCCACCACTTAAAACAGGTGAATCAAAAGGCTCGACAGCAAATACTTGTATTGATGGTTTTTTCGATTTTAATACCTCTCCTACTCCTGTAACAGTGCCACCAGTACCAACACCACCTACAAAGATATCTACTTTTCCATCTGTGTCATTCCATATTTCCAAGGCAGTAGTTTTTCTGTGGATATCTGGATTTGCTAAGTTTTCAAACTGCTGTGGCATGAAGGAGTTTGGAATTTGATTCATAAGCTCGAGTGCTTTTTCTATGGCACCTTTCATACCTTTTTCACCTGGTGTTAGAACAATTTCTGCACCATATGCAGCTAGAAGCTTCCTTCTTTCTATACTCATTGTTTCAGGCATTGTAAGTATTAGTTTATATCCCTTCACAGCACTTATATACGCAAGTGCTATTCCAGTATTGCCACTAGTAGGTTCAATAATTGTTGTGTCTTTGTTTATCTTGCCTTCTTTTTCAGCTTGTACAATCATATTTAGTCCAATTCTGTCTTTTACACTCCCACCAGGATTAAAAGATTCTACTTTTGCAATTATTTCTGCATCAACTTGTTGAGATAGTTTATTTAGCCTTACCAAAGGTGTCTTACCTATCAATTCTAAAATATTATTGTATATCATTTAAATACCCCCATATTATATCGAAATACTCGGAATTAATTTTATTATACTACTTATGTCCTACATTGTCAAAAAAAAATTAATTAAGAAACTAGTAATTATTTTTAAATTTGTCTATCTCCTCTTTTACTATTTCTCTTATCCTTTCTTCAGTAACAATATCACTTTTGTATGCAAGATTTAATTTAGAAATAATTTTTTCTACTTGATTTGCTATATAATCGTTAATATCTTTCTTCTGTTCTTCTCCTTTCTTGGTTAATTTTTCTATAATTTCTGCTGCTTCGCTTTTTGTAACTTCACCTTTTTCAACAAGTTCATTTATTACTTTTTCTATTTTCTCTTTAGAGTAAGATATAAATCCGAGGCCAATGCTTAAAATCTTCTCCAATTCATCTCTCATGCTATTCCACCTTTTAATAGTATTTAATAATAATATACCCTATTAAGATGAATTTTATTATATATTAATAATCCTCAGAACTTCATCACGAGATTTTGCATTTAAAATACTTTCTAATTGCTCTTCATTTAATACCTTAATTCCTAATGAATTAGCCTTCTTAAGTTTACTTCCTGCATCCTCTCCAGCTATCACAGCAGTAGTTTTTTTTGATACACTTTCACTCGTCTTAGCTCCTAAGTTTTCAAGTTTTTCTTTTGCTTCATTTCTTGTATATCTTGCTAAGGTACCTGTCAAAACAAATGTAAATCCTGATAATAAATCACTTTTAAGCTTGTTTTCAGAAACTAAATTAACACCTACACTTTTAAGCCTATCGATAAAGTGTCTTGTTTGATCTTGCTTAAAAAATGTTATTATACTATCAGCCATCTTTTCACCAAAATCTTCTAACTGGAGTAGTCTATCTTTTGTAATATCAAATAGTTCATATATTGAGGAAATATTTGATGCTAATGTTTTTGAAGCTTTTTGCCCAATATGCCTTATCCCTAATGCAAAAATCAACCTATCAATTGACTGTTTTTTGGATTTCTCAATAGCTTGAAGTAGATTATTTACAGACTTTTCGCCAAAACGTTCCAATTTAATTAAATCTTCAAATTTCAAATAATATATGTCTGCAGGATTTTTAATAAGCCCTTTTTCAAAAAGTGTCTTTACAATCATTTCTCCCATTCCTTCAATATCCATTGCGTCTCGTGAAACAAAATGCAATATCTCCCTATAACTTTTTGCAGGACACTCAATCCCTGTACATCTATAAGCTACTTCGTCTTCAAATCTAACAACATCAGCACCACATACAGGACATTTTGATGGCATATTAAATTCCTTTTCATTACCTGTCCTTTTTGAAAAAACAACTTCAACAACCTCAGGTATTATTTCAGCTGCTTTCTGTATAACTACTGTATCACCTATTCGTATATCTTTCTGCTTAATATAATCAATATTATGAAGTGTTGCTCGAGATACCTGAGAACCTGATATCCTAACCGGTTCTAATACTGCATTAGGAGTAAGAATGCCAGTCCTACCTACATTGATAGTTATATCAATTAACTTTGTTTCCTTTTTTTCAGGTGGAAATTTATATGCAGTAGCCCATCTTGGTGCTTTTGATGTTGTACCTGCAATTTCTCTAAGATTTAATTGATTTAGTTTCACAACAGCACCATCAATTTCAAATGGTAAGCTATCCTTAATTTCATTTATTTCTAAAATGCGTTTATAAACATCTTTTATATTTGAGCATAATTTAAAGTCAGGAGACACCTTAAATCCAATATCTTTGAGATATCTTAATGATTCTTCATGGGTTGTAAAATTTTTTGAACATTCTTGAATATTAAATATAAATATATCTAATTTTCTTTTTGCTGTTATTTTCGGATCCAGCTGTCTTAATGAACCTGCAGCAGCATTCCTTGGATTTGCAAAAAGGCTTTCTTCATTTTCTTCACGCTCCTGATTTATCCTTAAAAACTCTTCCTTAGACATAAAAACTTCTCCACGAACAACAATATCAACATTCTCTTTAAGTCTTAATGGTATTGTTTTTATTGTTTTTAAATTTTCTGTTACATCCTCCCCAACAAACCCATCACCACGAGTTGCACCTTTTATGAAAAGACCATTTTGATATTCCAACGAAACAGATAATCCATCAATTTTATATTCAACAATATAATCAAAATCTTCACCAATTAATTCTTTTAGCCGCCTATCAAAATCATAAAGCTCTCCTTCATTAAAAACATTAGAGAGTGATAATAAAGGGATTCTGTGAGTTACTTGGCTAAACCCTTTCTTTGCTTCTCCACCAACCCTTTTGGTGGGAGAATCAGGCTGAACTAATTCTGGATATTTATCTTCTAACCATATCAGTTCTCTTAAAAGCATATCATATTCATAATCGCTAATTTGAGGATCATCTTCAACATAATATTTATGGTTATGATAATTAATCAGTTCCACCAATTCTTTAATTCTTTTCAAAACATCTTTATTTTGCATTTTAACCACTCCAAATTAGTATACTTCTAAATAATCTGTTATTATCTCTGATTTAAATATGTTAAACATATTTTTCTTTTCATGTTTACTTAATATTTTATATATACTGTCAATAAATACTCTTTCAGAATAAAAATGTCCGATATCTATTATGCTAAGTCCTAAATCTCTTGCTTGAAGCATAGAATGGTGAGTAATATCTGCTGTAATAAAGATATCTGCACCTGCAAAACTTGCATCTTTAATAAGGTCTTTACCGGAACCTGAACATACGGCAATTTTTTCAAAACTTTCTTTCAAAATCATAGCTTTTACAAATCTGCAACCAAAAATGTTTTTAATTTCATTTATTAATTCATTGGCACTCATTTTTCTTTTCCCAATAATACCTAATGAATTTGTTTTTATTTCATTTTCAAGTTTATAAATATCATAAGCTACCTCTTCATAAGGATGACCTTTTTCCATTGCTCTTATTACTTTTTTTAAATCCTTTTTGTTTACAATTGTTTCAATCCTTATCTCATCGACTGTTTCAACCTCTCCTATATTCCCAATAAAGGGATTGGATCCTTCAAGTGGTTTAAAACTTCCAATACCTTCTACTTTGAAGAAACAATGGCTATAATTACCTATATGTCCTGCTCCCTCTTTGGCCATTATGTCTCGAACTTTATCTGCATGGCTTTTAGGAACATACACAACTATTTTATAATATTCATCCTTAGAGAAAAAGCTTAATCCTTTAACATCTTCAAGTTTTAATAACTTTGAAATATAATAGTTATTCCCATATTCAGATATATCAGCATTTGTGTGCATGCAATAATGTACTATATCATTTTTTATTAGTTTATATATAAGCTCCCCATCAGGTAAATCACTTCTTATTGATTTTATCCCTTGAAATATCAATGGATGATGAGATATTATCACTTGACATTGTTTTTTGATTGCTTCGTCAACTATGTCATTATTTATATCAACAGAAATTAAAATATTCTCAATCTTTTTATCAAATCCTCCAACATTGATTCCTACATTATCCCAATCATACGAATTATTTTTTGGGAAATATTTCTCCAGATATGAAATAATCTCTTGAATGCTTATCATATATTAATTACCTCCTTTATATACATAATCACATTTTCCTGTTCTTTATAATCTATATTATTTAATTTTTTGTTATTCATTATATTTAAGTTTATTTTATATAAGTATTTTAGATATTCCTTTTCTATATCACCAAATTTATATTTGTAAAATGTTCCAATGTCGATATCCTTTTGAGAATAATTTATAAAAGCATTTTTAAAGTTAGCAATTATAATAATATAGAATTTATTTGAATCCTCTATAACCACCTCATAATCTATTGAAAAGCCATTTTTGTACAGCCATTCTCTTAATTCTTTTATATCTTTCATTGGTTGTAATATAAGTTTAGTATTTACAATCTTATTTATACTATCTTTTAAGATATCTTTAATCAATGAACCTCCCATTCCTGCAATTACCATGTTTTGGCATTCATCCTTTTCAATTATTTCAATTCCATTTCCAAGCCTAAATTCTATTTTATCAGCAACACCTTTTTTGATTGCATATTCTCTTGCTTTATTTAGCGGTTTTATATTTAAGTCTGTTGCAATTGCTTTTTGAGCCTTCTTAGTTAGTATTGCTTGAACTGGTATATAGCCGTGGTCTGTTCCAATATCGCCTAAACAGTAACAATTATCAATTAATTCAAAAATAGCACTAAGTCTTTTTGACAGCACAATAACACGCCCTTTAAATGAATCTATAAACATTATAAATTTTGTTAA
This sequence comes from Caldicellulosiruptoraceae bacterium PP1, assembly GCA_041320695.1. Taxonomy (NCBI): domain Bacteria; kingdom Bacillati; phylum Bacillota; order Caldicellulosiruptorales; family Caldicellulosiruptoraceae; species Caldicellulosiruptoraceae bacterium PP1. The sequence goes on from JBGGOQ010000003.1 coordinate 146,740, forward strand.
TAATAATATCAAATCAAAGTTATGTGGTGATAGCATGAAAAGAATAAAAGATAAAGAAAATGATTTTGAGATGTTTAATAATTTTATTAATTTATCAGAAGAAACACTGATAAAAAGGGTATTAACAACATGTGAAAAACTTGAAGAAAGTCAACAAAAAAAGATAGAAGAAAAAAAATAAAAGGCAAGTTTGATAAACTTGCCTTAATTATTTTCATAATTGGTGGGCCCTTAGGGACTCGAACCCCAGACCAACCGGTTATGAGCCGGTCGCTCTACCAACTGAGCTAAAGGCCCAAAAAATTGGCTCCCCGGGTAGGATTCGAACCTACGACCCTCCGGTTAACAGCCGGATGCTCCACCGCTGAGCTACCGAGGAACTTCTTACTTTACTTTTGTCTTTGACTTTCCCGCCGTCGACATTATTAATTATACTTATAAATGATTTTTTGTCAATAGGCTTTTTAAAAATTTTTTAATATATACCGTCCATAATAGAATTAGAGAAATCATGCATAAATGAGGTGGGAAGCAAAAGCAATATTATAATAAAAATTATTATTGGTATTAAAGCACAAATAATGTATAGAATAAAATAGATACCATGAACTTTTAGATATCTGTTTAATGCATCAAAGCTTTTTTGTGTTCCCTCATTTGAAAAATCAAATTGCAATACCTTTAAGGATTCTGATAAATTAAGAAGTTTCACACCCATAATTATCATTGGGATACCAAGTATAATTCCAATAATAGTTATACAGGTTATTGCTCCTGAAATAATCCACATAACTCCAACAAAATTGCTCCACTTAATTGAGGAGGATAATATTTGCATCATTGCAGCGTTATTGGGTTTCTCAACATTTGAAGGATTATTCTGTTCTGTTTGACTAAAATTATTATTTTCCATTTAATATACCTCCATTACTTAATTCCATTATTTATTATTTTATTATAAATTATAGATTTTGTATATACAAAATATGTCTTGTATTTTTATTCGTTTTGATTTATAATTATTCATATGGAGGGATGAGTATGGAATTTGTTGTAAGAAAAGCTAAAATAGAAGATGCCATATCAATAAAGGCAGTTACGCATGAAGCGTTTATAAAATATTGCGAACTTGCAGACATAGATCCTACAAATAATGCTGCAGTTAATGAAACAATTGATGAAATTATAAATGATATTAACAACAAAGAAGTATATGTTGCATTTATTGATGGTGAACTAGTAGGCTCAATAAGAGTTGAAATATTTCCTGATAAAACTGCCTATATTAGTAGATTTGGAGTAAAATTATCATTCCAAAATAATGGTGTAGGTAAGGCTTTGATGAAAGTTGTTGATGAAAGACTAATTGAATTAGGAGTAAAAAGGGTCTATCTTCATACAGCTTCTAAAGTAAAAGATTTGGTAAGATTTTATTATGCAAGAGGATTTTACATTGAAGAGGTTTCAAAGGAAAAAGGATATTTAAGAGCATTATTATGTAAAGAATATCAATAATTTTAATTTTTTAAATAAATTTTATTTGAAAATATTAATAATTTTCCCTCATAAAAATAATAAATTATTTTAAAACTATTTTTATGGGGGTGATATTTTTGAAGAAATTTATTGTTTTAATTTTAATATTAATTTTTATTTCATTTTCTTTTGCGTTTGCTCAATCAGGCACACATTTAGTTCAAAGTGGAGATACGCTTTGGGCAATTGCTGTAAAATATCAAATTGGTATAAGTGAGTTAATTGCTGCAAATCCGCAGCTTAAAAATCCAAACCTTATTTATCCTGGTCAAAAGATAAATATACCAAGTATTGATGATATAAAATCTCTTGAAAATGAAGTAATTAGAATAACTAATATTGAAAGAACAAAAAGAGGTCTTATACCACTTAAAGCAAATTGGCAACTATCAAGGGTTGCAAGATATAAGTCGCAAGATATGGTAAATAAAAACTATTTTTCACACCAATCGCCTACTTATGGATCCCCATTTAATATGATGGAAAACTTTGGTCTGAAGTTCTCTTCAGCAGGTGAAAATATTGCATTTGGCCAAAGAAGCCCACAAGAAGTTGTAAATAGCTGGATGAATTCACCTGGGCACAGAGCAAATATTTTAAGCTCTTCATATACTGAAATAGGGGTTGGTGTCGCAAAAAAGAGTAATGGAACATTTTATTGGACTCAGATGTTTATAAGACCATAATTTAAGGGAGCTATCTAAATTAATTTTAGGTAGCTCCCAATATATTTTATATCATCTTAAAATAAGTGAAAGAATTATCATTGCAATAAATAATATTGCAACAATTAATGAAATAATCTGAATTGTTTTTTTACTCAATCTCATTTTTCTCACCCATCTATACTTGTATATCTTTAATTACTTGAATCTGTTCTCGTGCAAGATCTAAAATATTAGGATTTTGTCTAGCCTCCTTACTTGAGATAAGCATTGAAAACCACCTTTTTGATTGTTCGAAATTACCTATTCTTCTATATAGCTCAGCTATTAGATACATTATTGTTGCACTATCTAACTCATCAGAAACAGTTGAATTATCTTCATATACCTCAAGATAATTATTTAAAGCAAGGCTTAAATATTCAAGTTCATTTTTGGTATCATTAAGATATCTATATAACCAAGCAATTCGAAGAAGTATCCCTGCAACCTCAAATTTATTTATTTTAAATTTAGATATAGCAGATATTAGAGCTAACTTATAAAGTGAAATTGCATCAAGTTCAGTTCTTTCAAATGGAATATTTCTTTTCAACCATTTGGAGCATACCTTTTCTTTAATGCTTTCTATATCTTTATTTGTAATTTTATTAAAGTTCTTCGAAAGTGCACTATATCCACAATTAGGACAAACAATAACATCATAAAATAGAGGATTAATGCCTTTATAGTATAAACAAAAATCGGTATCCTTTTTATCTAATTTAATAGCACTACTTTTAACAGCTGGTGCTTTAAAATTATTATTGCAAACTGGACAGTTCCAGTTTTTTTCATACAAATCCATCGAAAGTTGCCTCCCTAATTTCGCCAACACTATTACCTATCGTCATTAATTTTGTCTTTATTAGTTAAAACTTCTTTAGTTCCTACAAGATAAACATCATCGACTGGCTTGTAGTAATCATAAGATAATAATTTTTTAGAAATAAGTATTCCATCTTTATAAATGGACATATATGTTTTAACTTTCAAACCTCCTTGTGGTATACCTTTCCTTTTTTTAACTCCTTTTGGAAGTGTGGGATCATTTTTGTATACAACCTTGTATGGTATTTTTTCTACAATTTCATTTTCAAATTTCACAACTTCTCCAATATGGCTATTCTTACCATAAAGCCTTACAGTAACTGTATCTTTGTTCCTAAAGCTTTCAATATAAATTATTGTATCAGAGTTATTTTTAAATTTAAAATCAATTGATCCACTTGCAACTGTGGCATCTCTACCTGGTGGAACATAGGATACTAATGCAGAATGTGGAAGTCTCTCAACAACCTTTAATTGTGCTTGTAAAACAGCATTATAGAGTGTAGTAGCAATCTGGCAAAGTCCTCCTCCAACACCATCTACAAATTCATTCCCAACTATTACTTTCGCAATTTTATAACCATTTTCTACTGTAACAGGACTCAGAACATTTGAAAGTGAATATGTTTCTCCTGGTAAAACAATATTACCATTAATTTTGTTTGCAGCAACCTCAATATTAATACTTCTTGGAATATTAGATGCATTAAACTTTGTTGTAAATTCACCAATAACATCAGTAATCTTTCTTAAATCTTCTTCAGTTATTGTAGGCCTAATTAAGTTAAGCTTACAATTTATTTCTCCACCTTTTTTATTATCTAATAATTTCTTCATTTCTTCTGCTAATTTTTTATAATCTAAACTAGTTCCATAAGAACTATTAGTAATCACAAATTTATTATTTATTCTTTTTATGCTTGCATTTATTGATTTTTTATAATATCTCAATGCTAATTTTTCTGAAATTCTTTTAATTTTAGAATTATTATATGAATAACTTAAACTTATTTTTACAGGATTGTCATAAATTTTTTTAATTTCTCTTAATCGTTCTAAAAAGTTTCCATTTCTACCTATGGAAAAAGCTTCATCTATTGCTTCTTTAATGTTCAGATTTACATCAAAATATTTTAAGCTATAAGTAAATCTATCATTTTGAATATTAATTATTATTGACTTATTTCCTATTGTATCAAGGTATTTTGCTTTTATAATTTCATATGCTTGAGACTTTGTAAGACCACTAACATAAACATCTTCAATGTAAATACCTTTATATATCTTATTAGTATTTAACAAAGAAGTAATAGTATTATACAAAAAATATCCTGAAATACTTGTTGTAAAAATTAATAATATGAGAAATGAAATCAATAATACCTTTTTCTTCAAATTATAAGCCTCCAATATTAAATACTATTATATCCATATTCCACTGCCCTTTTATTTATTTCAAAAAATTCCTTGCTTTTTGAATTTTTAGATATAAAATCTAATACTTGATATAAATCGAATAGCTTTTTATATTTTATATATGCACCAAGCATGACCATATTTGTAGCCTTAATATTACCTAAGCTTGAAGCAATATTAGTTGCATCAACACTAATATATATTACATCATCTCTTTTCCCTTGTAAATCGATAAGCGAAGTATTCATTAAAATTATACCATTTTTTTCAACAAAATTCTCAAATTTCTCAAATGAAGGCCTATTTAATGCAAAAAAAGTTGATGGTTTAAAAACAACTGGTGATGCTATTTCATCATCTGAAATGATAACAGAACAATTTGCAGTCCCGCCACGCATCTCTGGCCCATAAGAAGGAAGCCATGAAACATTTTTGCCTAAAATCATACCAATTCTAGCAATAGTTTCACCTAAAAAAAGCACACCTTGACCACCAAAGCCAGCTATAATTATCTCTTCTGTCATTTTATATCCCCACCTTTGTCTTTAAAAATGCCTAGTGGATAATATTTTATTACCTCTTCCTCAATCCTTTTCATGCTTTTAATAGGCGTCATCCCCCAGTTTGTTGGACAGTTTGAAAGAATTTCAATAATTGAAAAACCTAATTCATTTATTTGTATATCAAAAGCTTTTCTAATTATTTTTTTTGTCATTTCTATATTTTTTATATTATGTATTGATGTTCTTGCTATAAAAGCAACACCATCAAGTGGTTCTAACATTTCACATAGCTTAATATGATAGCCTTGAATTTTAGGATCTCTACCATATGGAGATGAAACTGTAATTTGACCTGGAATAGAAGTTGGAGCCATCTGTCCTCCTGTCATTGCATATACTCCATTATTAACAAAAATAGCAGTAAAACTTTCACCTCTTGCAGCAGCATGAATTATCTCTGATGTACCAATGGCTGCAATGTCTCCATCTCCTTGATATGAAAAAACTAGAGCATCTCTAATGCTTCTTTTCACACCTGTTGCAACTGCTGGTGCTCTTCCATGTGCTGCGGCAACAAAATCAAAGTTAAAATAATCATATATAAACACAGAACAGCCAACAGGAGCAACACCGATTATCTTTTGGTCTTGTGGTAGTTCATCAATTACTTCTGCAATAATTCTGTGAATAATTCCATGCCCACAGCCAGGACAATAATGGGTTGAAATACTTGAAAGAGCTTTAGGTTTACTAAACAATATTCTCAACCCCTTTCTCAACTAGTTCTCCAACCTTTTCAACAATATCATCAACAGAGGGTATCATTCCACCTGTTCTCCCTATAAAATAAATATTTTTTCTTTTTCCAATTGCTATTTTAACATCTTCTAACATTTGACCCATATTAAATTCAACATCAATAAACATTTTGACTTTATCATTTAGTGAATACTCTTCAAGTTGTTTTTCTGGAAATGGCCATAATGTGATTGGTCTAAATAAGCCTACTTTTATTCCATTTAATCTTAATTTTTTTACTGCACTTTTAACAATTCTTGCACATGTTCCAAATGCTACAAAAATTATTTCAGCATCATTTATTTGATATTCTTCGAAAAGTACTTCATTTTCTTTTATGATTTCATATTTTTTATTAAGTTTTATATTATGATTCTCTAATTCCTCTGGAATTATATATAGAGAATTTGTAATTCGTTTTTCCTTATTTCTATCGCCAGTAACTGCAAAATCCTTATTGTATTCTTTATATGAAATATCTTCAAATTCAACTGCCTCCATCATTTGCCCTAACATACCATCTAGCAATATCATCGTAGGATTACGATATTTGTCTGCTAAATCAAAAGCAAGATAAGTTAAATGAACTGCTTCTTGAACAGAATTTGGAGCTAAAGTAATTACTTTATAGTCTCCATGTCCACCACCTTTTACAGCTTGAAAATAATCTGACTGGGCAACATTAATGTTCCCAAGACCTGGGCCACCCCTCATTACATTAACAATAACACAGGGAAGCTCGGCACCAGCCAAATAAGATATGCCTTCTTGTTTTAAACTAATACCTGGACCTGAAGAAGAGGTCATTACCCTCTTACCACAACTTGAAGCACCATAAGCCATATTAATTGCTCCAACTTCACTTTCAGCTTGAACAAAAACTTTATTTGATCTAAGTAGCTTTTTTGCCATATATTGAAGTAACTCTGTCTGTGGTGTTATAGGATAACCAAAAAAACAATCACATCCTGCTCTTATTGCTGCCTCAGCTATAGCCTCATTTCCTTTAACTAACATCTTCATTTCTACTCACCTACCTCAAAAACAACATCTGGACACACTTTGTAACAAATGCCACAAAGTCGACACTTATCAGGCGTTTCCATCTTAACAGGATTATAACCTTTTTTATTAATTTTATCCTTGTTTAGATTCAATACTTTTGAAGGACAAAATTCAATACAAAGCCCACACCCTTTACACTTATCCTCATTAATTTTTAAACCCATCTAAATACCTCCAAAAGGTAATTCATTCTCTTATTATATACTTTTTTATAGCATATACTAAAGAGTATTTTTTGATTTCTTCAATTAATTCCTGTTCAAAAAGTTTTTCATTAATTACAGTTAATGTATATGGGACATTTTTAATTTCACTTATTTTTTGAGCAATTTCAAGACTTGATATTACATCACCTATGGTTGTTTTATCAAGTAAATGTGAACAATTAATTATTCCGTTAATATTAAGATTTAATATACTCTCAATATCATTCATGTTTTCTATAATCTTTTCAGTTGTAGAATTTTCAGGTCTAAAAACGTTCAATACATAAAAGAGATTATATCCTTTTTGTTCAAAAATCTCTTTATATTGTGCTAAAACAGATATACCTAAAGCATCTCCACCTACATCAATAATATTAACTGTTTCGTCATTCTGAATGGCATTTATTATTTCACCAGACATTATTGGCAAATCAATTGCTGCATTCTCAAAATGGGTTGTAATAAATTTTATGTTCTTCTTATTTATTAAATCTTTTACATTTCTTAAGTTAAAATAGTAATTTATAACATCTGCATCAATTAGGTTGATATTTAAGAAATCCCCAATATCAAATGCAATGTTCAATGCAAGCTCACTTTTGCCGCTACCAGCTGTTCCTGAAAGGATATTTACTTTCTTATTCAAAAAACTTAATGGAACTGTCATACACATGAAAATACACTCACCCTTTTATTAGCATATTCTTGGAAGCATTTCGAAATATAGCATATCAACTATCCTTGTCCCACCAAAAAGCGTTTTTAAATAAACCTTTTGTTTTTTATCATCTATTGTTTTTCCAATCTCACAAGCATTCAAATTATATTTTTTTAATATTTCAATTACATCTTTTTTTATTATATCCTCAACAATGATTACAAATCTTCCTTCACAAGCTAAATAAAGTGGATCTAATCCTAAAATATCAGAAATGCCTAATACTTCGTTTGAAATAGGTAATTTTTCTTCATTTATTTCAATTGAAATACCACTTTTAATTGAAATCTCATTAAGTGCCGTAGCAAGTCCACCTCTTGTAAGATCTTTTATATAAGAAACTGAATTTGGATACATGCCTAGAATTTCACTTATCGGTTTATATAATAAATCACAATCACTAGTTATTGGTTTTTCAAGTCCAAGTTCCTGATTATGTGAATAAATACATGCACCATGTCTTCCAATATCGCCACTTGCAATAATTGACTGTCCATCTTTTACTTGAATAAAGCTTTGAAACTTTTCTATTTTTTCACCAATTCCTGTTGTATTTATAAAAATACCATCGCATGCCCCCTTTTCAACCACTTTTGTATCCCCTGCAACTACAAAAGCATCCATCTTTCTTGTATATTCACCAATTGATTCAGCAATTCTAATTAAATCATCAAATTTAAATCCCTCTTCAATTATAAAAGAGGTAGTTAGATACCTTATTCTGTAACCACTTACTGCTAAATCATTAGAAGTTCCACAAACAGAAAGCTTTCCAATATCTCCACCTTCAAAAAATATGGGTTTTACTACAAAGCTATCTGTTGAAACAGCAATATCATTTGAATTAACAAAAAGACTTGTTGCATCATCAGCCTTTTCAAGAAACTTATTTTCAAATGCCTTCTTAAACACTTCATTAATCAGTTCAAAAGTCTGTTTACCACCATTACCATGCTCTTTTTTTATTATCGTGTCCATTTTTTAATAACACTTCCCATATTTATAATATGCAGCACATGAACCTTCACTTGATACCATGCATGCACCTTTTGGGTTTATTGGTGTGCATACCTTTTCAAAAAGACTACATTCATATGGTTTTATTTTACCAGTTAAAACATCACTACATCTACAAGCTGATATTTTTTGATTATTTGAATAAGAAATTTCTTCTTCTAAATATTTATATTCCTTTTTTAAGGTTAATCCGGAATCTTTTAAAACGCCAATTCCTCTAAAATATGCATCACTCTTTTCAAAATATTTTTCTATAAGTTCATATGCCCTTTCATTTCCATTTGTTTTAACCAATCTGCTATATTCATTTCCAATAGAATAATCTTTGGTTAATAATTTATCAGAAATAATCTTTATTGTCTTTAAAATATCTAACGCTTCAAAGCCTGAAACAACAGAAGGTATTTTGTAACTTTCCAAAAATTCAAAATATCTTGTTCCAGTAATAGCTGCAACATGCCCTGGAAGAATAATTCCATCTACATCTAATCCATCATTTAATAAAATCTTAAGTGGATTATCAATTAATTTTAATTGAACTGCAAATTTAACATTAGTAAGTTTTCTTTCAATAACTCTTTGTATTGCTAACGCAAATATTGGTATTGTTGTTTCAAATCCTATCGCAGCAATAACATATTCTTTTTCATCATCAATATTTTCAACAATTTCAACTGGCGAATACATTATTCTTACATCTCTTCCATTTGCTTTTGCTTGAGATAAGCTAATGGTTGATGAAGGTACTCTCATAAGATCCCCAAAAACATATATAGCTTTTTTATCTGCTATCTCTATTAACATATCAATATATTCTTCACCCGTAACACAAACAGGACAACCCGGTCCTGAAATAAAATCAATGTAATCTTTAAACAATACATGAAAGCCATTTTTGTAAATTGATACTGTATGTGTTCCACACACCTCAGCTATTTTTAGCTTTTTCCCTATCTTTTCGATATTGCTTTTTACTTCATCAACAAGTTCATTAATCTTCACTGACAGCATCTTTCAATTCCTCAAATAGATTATTAAACTCATTATATTCTTCAGTATCCATTTTATCTATTGCTACTCCAGCATGTACCAAAATATAATTACCAACACTTACATTTTTAAGAAGTGATATATCTATCTTTTTTTGAACACCCATATAATCTACTATTGCTTTGTTCCCTTCAATCTGAATAACCTTTGTTGGCACACCTAAACACATTTTTCTCATTCCTCACTATATTTTTTAAATAAGTATCCATAATAGACTTGTCCAGCTGAAATCCCACCATCATTTATAGGATATACTTCATTAATATATACATTAAATTCATGATTATTAAGTTCATTTAATGTTCTTTCTAATAAAAACCTATTTTGAAATACTCCTCCTGACAAAACAACAGTACTAATATTATAATTTTGCTTCAAATATTTAGTTATATCAACCACAATTTTTGTAATTGTATTGTGAAATTTAGCTGAAATTATACTTTTATCAATTCCATTTTTAATATCATCGATTATATTTTGTATAATTTGCATAACATCAAGTATCGATGTATGTGAAAATTTTATGATTGTTTCATAATATCCTTTTTCACTTTTTTCAGCAATGCTTTCTAAATGCATTGGTATCATTGCTTCATATTTATTAGTTTCACCTATGTTAAGTAGAGTTCCTACTATATCAAAAAGTCTACCCATACTTGATGTAAGTGGGTAATCTACAATATTTGCTCCTTTTATTATAAATTCTAAAATATTGCTGTATTTTGAATTTGCAAAATATCTTTGTGTAAACAATGGATCAATTTTGCTTGCATAATAGTATGCAAGTCTTATCGGTTCTTTAATGGCTTTTTCTCCGCCTATTAGATTATAATAATCAATATGAAATACTCTTTTATAGTTAATTTTATCTATAATAAACCCTTCTGAACCCCATATGTTACCATCATCTCCATAGCCAGTTCCATCGAATGCAAAACCAATACATTTTTCGATATTTTTTTCGAGCATAACAGAATAAATGTGTGCTACGTGATGTTGAAGGTAATAGATTTTTGTATTATATGTTTTTGCAAAATCCTTAGCATATTGAGTTGAATAATATTGCGGATGTTTATCTGATATTGAAATCTCTGGCTCAAATGAAAATAGGTTAATATAATCATTTATTGTTTTTTCGTAATATTCTATATTTTCTTTTGAATCTAAATCTCCAATAAATTGCGAAGAGATTATATTATTTTTATGAGCAATACTAATGCTATTCTTTTCTTGAGCACCAAAAGCAATTATCTTATCAGCTTTTTCTAACCTTTTGTAAGTTGGTGCATATCCTCTACCAGATCTAATTATAATGTTTTTGTCATTTACAAAACTAACAACGCTATCATCACATCTTCTATAAATTTCTCTATCATGCCAAATAAGAATATCTGAAATCCCTTTTAGTTTTTCTAACGCTTCATTTTGGTCAATAATCATGGGAACTTTACTTATATTAGCTGATGTAGCAATTAGAAACTTTAAATTAGTTTTTCTAAGTAAATAATAATAGGTAGCAGTATATGCTCTCATTATTCCTAAGGTATTTAGGTTATCAGATACGTTATTAAATATATCTTTCTTTTTACTAAATAATATTATGGGGCTAATATTAGAATTAAAAAGATTTTCTTCATACTTTGAAACATAACATATTTCTTTTACATCCTCAATATCTTTGCAAATTAAGGCCATAGGTTTGCTTTCTCTTTTCTTAGATGTCATAAGTCTTTCTACTACATTATCATCATAAGGATTTGCTATAAGGTGAAAACCTCCAATTCCTTTTAATGCAACAATTTTACCTTCTAAAATCTTTTTTGAGAGAAAATCAATATACTCTATATTTCTACTAAACTTAATTTCATTATTCTCTTCAAAAGAAAATCCATAATATCTTGGACCACATTTTTCACATGTAGTTGATTGAGCATTAAACCTTCTATCTGTAGGTGAAAAATATTCATCTTCACATTCTTTACAAAACTTAAATTTGTCCATTGTTGTATTTTCTCTATCATAAGGTAACTTCTTTATCATAGTATATCTTGGCCCACAATTAGTACATGAAATGAAAAAATTTTGATAATGTCTATTTTTATTATCGAAAAATTCATTAATGCAGTCAGAACATATGGCCATATCATGAGGAATAATTGTATCTATTTGATCGTGTGAGCTTGCCTCAATCTTAAATTCCTTCTCATTTTCAATTGTTTCAATATCTTCAATCTGAATGCTTTCTATTATTGCATTTTCTGGTTTTAATTTGTGAATCTTTTCATTTAATTCAATAAATTGTTTCTCATCACCTTGAAATTCTGCTATAACACCAATACCAATATTTTTAACAAAACCTACAAGATTTAATTCTTTTGCTATTTTAAAAATAAAGGGTCGAAACCCGACCCCTTGAACTAAACCTTTAAATGTATATCTTTTTCTCTTAATCAAGATTTGCTCTCCACCATCTTATTTATAGTTTGGATTAGATTATCTAATCCATATCCTGTTTTAAATGATACTTCAACTAAGTTAATATTATCTTTTATCATATTAAGACCATTTAAATAATTCTGTTTATCAAACCCAATAATATCTGCAACATCCATTTTTGATAAAACAACAAGATCAGCTTTTTCAAACATATCAGGGTATTTATAAGGTTTATCATCACCTTCTGCAGCACTTGAAATAACAATCCTGTAATTCTCACCTATATCAAATGATGCAGGACAAATAAGATTTCCTATGTTTTCTACAAATATTATCGAACCTTCATCAATTTTGAGTTCATTTAAGGCATCAAAAATAGTTTCAGAAACTAAATGGCATGCACCACCTGTATTTATCTGTATTGTTTTTACTCCTAATGATGCTATTTTTTGTGCATCAATACTTGAAGCAACATCTCCTTCTATTACATATATATTTTTATCAATCCTATTTATCAATGACGTAATAAATGATGTCTTACCAGCTCCTGGTGAACCCATTACATTGAACAATACAGATTTTTTTTCATTCAAGAAAGATCTTATCTGATTAGCTCTATCTTCATTTCTTTGCAAAATATCTTTTAAAATCTTAATTTCCATTTCAAACATCAACCTCGATTGATTCTATATAAAATTCCTTTCCATGTTCTGTTAATTTACTTTTTGAGTTGCATTTCGGGCATAAAAATGTATTTGTTCTTTCAAATAAAAGATTGCATTGCTGACATCTTAGTTTTGCCTTTTTATTTATTATTTCAAGTTCAGAACCTTCAAGTATTGTTCCTTTTACTAATAAATCAAAATAAAACTTTAATGATTCATCTATAATACCAGTAAGTTCGCCAACAACTACAGAAATTTTATTTATTTTTTTTGCATTAGCTTTTTTTGCTTCATCTGTTGCTATCTCAATCATCTGCTGAGTTACATAATATTCGTGCATTTTGAAAACCTCATTTTTAAGAATTTACAGCCTCTATTTTTGGTTTTTCAGCTTGTTGGACAATTTCCTGCTGTCTTATAATAATCTCCTTGTTTCCTTCTGGAGTATTAAACTGTTCATTTGATAAAATACATTTCTTAGGACATGATTCTACACAAACATTACAAATAACGCATTTGTACTGATTAAGTGTCCATGTCTTGTCAGCTTTATTAACAACAATTGCATTTGATGGGCACTTCCTTTGACAAATACCACAAAATATGCATTTATCAATCTCTATATCAATACTTCCTCTTGTGTTTTTAAAAAATGCTCTTTTTTCAAATGGGTAGAGCCTTGTTGCAGGTTTTGATGTTAAATTTTTTAAAACATTTTTTACCATACCAAACATAAAAGTTCCCCTTTCTTATCTCTCAGTGCAACTAATGCAAGGATCTATTGTTAATATAAGCAGTGGAACCTCAGCTAAATCAGCACCCTGTAATATCTTCATAAGTGCAGGAATATTTGAGAAGGTTGGTGTCCTAATTCTTAGCCTATCAAGATTTTTTGTTCCATTTGCTTTTATATAATATAAAACCTCACCTCTTGGTTGTTCAACACGCGAAACAATCTCACCATTTGGAAAGCCTTTAACAGGAACTGATATTGGCCCCTCTGGTATTTTTGAGAATACCTGTCTTAATAAGTCAATTGATTGATAGCATTCTCTTAATCTTACCTTCATTCTTGCATAAGAGTCACCATCAGTTTCTACTATTGGCTCAAAATCAAGTTCGTTATAAGCAGCATAGCCTGTCATCCTAAGATCAGTATTTATCCCACTCGCTCTTGCCATTGGTCCAACACAGCTAACTTCTTCTGCTTCTTTTTTTGAAAGGACTCCAACATCTACTAATCTTTTTTTAACTGTATAATCATCTAAAAATGCACTTTCTATCTTCTTAAGTTCTTCTTCTAATTTATCAAGATTAGTCAATATATATTTTTGTTGTTCTGAATCAATATCTCTTCTGACACCACCAATAATATTAGTTGATATAATAACTCTGCTACCAGCAGTTGCTTCCATAAGATCCATTACAAGTTCTCTATTTCTCCAACACTGCATAAATAAGCTTTCATATCCAAATGCGTCTGCAAGAAGACCTAACCATAAGTGGTGGCTATGAAGTCTATGAAGTTCACCCCAAACAACTCTTAGGTATCTAGCTCTATCTGGTACTTCCACTCCCATTAGTTCCTCAATACCTTGACAATATGTCAAAGCATGCATAAAACTACATATCCCGCAAACTCTTTCAACAACATATATATTCTGATTAAGGTCTTTCTCTTCTGCCAATTTTTCAAGTCCTCTATGGACATATCCAATTGCTGGTATAGCCTCTACAACCTTTTCGTCTTCCAAAACAAGCTTCAATTGAATAGGCTCGGGTAAAACAGGATGTTGAGGCCCAAATGGCATTATAGTTCTTTTACCCAACCTGATTATCCCCTTTCTTAAGTTTTACAACTGGTTTTTTTCTCATAGGTGCTTCTTCTACATCTTCTGTAATTAAGAATTTTCCTTCATAATCAACAAGAAGCCCTTCAAAGTTTATCCCATAAAGGTCCTTTATTTCATTTTCAACAAGAACTGCTGCAAAATAAATATCTGATATTGATGGAACAACTTGATTTTCTTCAACAGTAATTCTTAGATTTTCTAAGTTGTAGTCTTTATCAAAATGATAAATTATATCAAATTTGCCTTCACCCAAATCAGAGCAAGAAGAAGTAACATACCTATAACCTTTAAATTTATATTCAGCAACTTCTTTTCGCAAATCTTCTATTCTTATCTCACGAGTATTACTTAACACCTAAATCAACTTCCTTCCTTTTTGATGCCTTTTTTTCTTCTAATATATTAGCTGCCTTTAAAATTCCTTCCATAATCGCTTCTGGCCTTGGTGCACATCCAGGTACATAAACATCAACAGGAACTGTTGTGTCAGCACCACCTAAGGTATTATAACATTCTTTAAATATTCCTCCAGAGCAAGCACAAGCACCAATTGCCACGACAGCTTTTGGGCTTGGCATTTGATCGTAAATATTCTTTAATACTCTTGCATTTCTATTATTAACTGAACCAGAAACAACTAAAATATCAGCATGTTTTGGATTGCCAACATTTACAATACCAAATCTTTCTACATCATATACAGGTGTAAGACAAGATAAAATTTCTATATCACAGCCATTACAGCTATTGCAATCATAATGAACTATCCATGGTGATTTTTTTATTGCTTTCTTAAATATACCCATTATTTTCACCTCTTAATTAAGCCCTATATTTTAAGTATACCCAAATTAAATTAACTAACGCTGCTGATAATGCAATTGACCAAGTAAGTTTAAGCATTATTTTCCATGTTAATCTTGCTGAAATATTATCAATAAGTATCTCAGCAAAATAGCATGCAACTATTGCAATGATAGCTATAAATAAATTATTCGCAAAGAATAGATAAACAAATAAAAGCAATAAAACTGTTTCATACCAATGTGCAATTTCTATAAGACCAAGCATAGGTCCACTAAAATCTGTTGTTATGCCTTTTACAAGTTCTTGATGCCCATGGTGTGAAGTTGATAAATCAAATGGAGACTTTCTAAACTTTATTGTAAGAACATATGAAAATGCAAAAAATACTAATGGCAATTCAACAAATAGCATTTTCTTTGTTTCAAGCACTTTATCTATATTAAAGCTTCCAACAACAAAGTATATACCTACAACAACGGCAATAAGTATAGGTTCATAAGCAAGCATAGAAATAAGCTCTCTGTGTGCACCAATCCTTGAAAAAGGTGATTTTGTGGACATAGCACCTAATATGAGTGCTGTTATTGCAAATGCAAGTATAAAAAGAATTAGTAACAAATCCATTTTTAGTACAAATAGAATTAAAGCAACAATATTAAAAATAAAAAACAATATGACATATAAAAACTGTGAATTTGATACAGCTATTGATTCTTTACTGAATAATTTAACTACATCATAAAAAGGCTGAAGTATTGGAGGACCAAATCTATTTTGCATCCTTGCTGTAATTTTTCTATCAATACCAGCAATTAAACCTCCAATAATTGGTGAAATAACTATTGTTGCTAAAACTATAAGTAAATTTCTCACTTTATAATCACCCCAAACATTATAACAATAAGAGCAATAGAAACAATGTTAGCAGCAAATGTCACCTTTTTCTCTGATAATATATCTGAAAGATAATAATTCTTAAAAGTTAATTCCACATTTTCATCTTTAATACTTAAAAACTTACCATCAACAGTATCTTCGGCAGAAACATATGAATTTACATATCTTTTAGGTTTAAACATAACATAAATAACATAACCTAAAAATATGCTCAAAAGTAAAATCCCAAAAAATACTACTGGATTAAAGCCCATAAAGTCTTTAATCTTTAGATTCTCTAATGCTGCTTGGTCTATGTTACTAAATCTTGAGTAAGCCTCTTTAATAAAAGGAGCTATAAAAGTATTTGAAAATTGAATCATAAATATACTTACTAATGTTACCAATAAAGTTATGATATATAAAGGTGTATGTCTTAACGCCTCAAATTTTTCTATTCTTACATAATTTTTATCTGTTGAAATAATCTTTCCAATAAATTTAGACCAGAATACAACAGTAAATGCACTGCCGAAAATTACTAAAGCTAATGCAATTGGATTGCTTGTTGCAGCTTCAATTGCTATCCATTTTGTAATTAGTACACCAAAGGGTGGTAAGAGCATTGAAACAGCACCCAATATGGTCATGTTTGCAGTCAAAGGCATTCTTGTCCTAATTCCATCCATATCCTCTATGTCTCTTGAGCCTATACCCTGTTCAATTGTTCCTACACAAAGGAATAATAATGCTTTTGATACACCATGAAGAACAATTAAAAGAGCTGCACCATAAATTGCAAAAATACTTGGAATAGAAGATAACAAAATAATAAGCCCTAAATTTGAAATTGTAGAGTATGCCAATATCCTCTTTGCATTTGTTTGAGTTATAGCTAAAAGTGCAGCAACTGCAAACGTAAATCCACCAAAAACGGCAACAATCTGACCTAACCAATTATCAATGTATAGTGGTGCAAGTCTTAAAATAAGATAAACACCAGCCTTTACCATTGTGCTTGAGTGTAAAAGCGCTGACACAGGTGTTGGTGCCACCATTGCTCCTAAAAGCCAGCTTTGGAAAGGAAGCTGAGCAGATTTTGTTGAACCAGCTAATACCAAAAAAGCAATAGGAACAATTAATAAACTTGCATCGCCAGATTTTAGAAGCTGTGTTATCTCAAGTGTATTTGCATATTTATATGTTAAAATAATCCCTATTACAAAAGCTACTCCACCTATGGAATTTAATAATAGTGCTCTTTGGGCATTGTTTATGGATTCCTTTGTTTTATCGTGAGATATTAATAAAAACGAACATAATGTAGTTATTTCCCAGAAGAAATAAATCCATGCTATACTATTTGACAGAACTATACCATTCATTGCACCTAAAAATAATGCAATTGTTGCAAAAAATACATTCTGTTTAGATTTTTTTAAGTGAAGATGATGCTCATGTTCTTTCATATATTGTAAAGCAAATATAGCAATTAATGGTCCTACGACATTAATTAACATAAGCATTATCATTGTTAGATGGTCAACATAAAAAACATCTTGAATTTCAATTTTCCCACTTGTAAATTCAAAAATTGTTAAAGGAACAAACTGAAGAACGACAAGTGCCATAATAATTTTGTTGTTGTACTTAAGTCCAATTAAAAACATAACTGCCATTAAGAAATAATCAGCAAAAGTAATCAAATATTCTAATGCTATCTTTGTCCCTTCATTTAATGTAACTTCTCTACTTCCTCCAAGAAGAACATATGCCATTAAAGCTATTAGAACAAGGGACATAAAAAAAACAGCCGCTTTTCTAATATTGCTGTTATCAAATAGTAAAAATATTGCTGCCATAATAATTGGAAAGAATATTAGTAGAAGTAAACTTAACCCCATTGCCTAACAAATGCCCCTTTCGTTAATAAAAATTTTTAGACAAATAAATTATAACATAGTAAAAATTCTTTGTATACAGTATGCAAAAGTTAATTTATTGTCAATCAAATTGTTTTATTATTAATATTTTGGTAATAATTATAATAAATTATTAAAATATTTAGGAGAGATTTAATTGAAACAAGCATTTAATGAAACATCGTCTCTTATTACAAATCTTAAAGAGGTTGATTACAAAAATACATTAATGATAACGTCATTAATTGAGGTTTTAGTTGATAAAGGTATAATAACAAGAAAAGAAGTTTTCGAAAAGTCTATTTTTTTAGACAAGCTAATTGAAAATGAGGCAAAAAAAAGAATAAATTGATGGCTGGTGTAAAACAGCCTGTTTTTTTGTTTATTATTGTGGTATTATTTATATTAATAGTGTAATAGTAGGGGGTATATTCTTTGAAAGGAACTGTTGTTTTAACTTGGCTTGAAACTATTGGGAACATTTGGGGAGAAGATGTTAAAAAAGCTGGCCAAAAAGCTATGGGTTTGGATGAATCTACAATTATTTCTCCAACTGATGATATATCTGATGAAGATGTATTAAAAATGATTCAAGTTTCAGCTGATATGGCTAATATTGAACCTTCTGAAATGTTTAGAACAATAGGTAAAAATAACATTAAAACATTTAGTAAATGGTTTCCTTCATATTTTGAAAGATTATCTCTAAAAGGTTTTTTGGAGTTTATGGATGATGTTCATACACAACTTACTCGTTTCATTAAAGGGGCAAAACCTCCAAGAATATTTTTTGAAGAGATCTCAAGCAATGAGGCAATAATTACTTATGTCTCCAAAAGAGGATTTTATGATTATTTTTTAGGTTTACTTGAAGGCAGTGCTGAATTCTTTAACGAGAAATTAGATTTTTCCGAATTAGAAAGATTTAAAGATGATCAAGGTTTTTATCATTTAAAGATACATATTAAATTTACTAAAACAAATAAAAAATTTAAGAAGGCATATTTTAATATAATTACAAGTCTTTTTATTTTTAGAAATCTTGAATTTAAGATATCAATATTGTCTTCAATTGTAGCTTTTCTAACATCTTTAGTAATCAATAATGATCATCATGCTATTACTTTGCATTTAACAATATTTACTACAACTTTTGTTGCTACATTTCTTGCTTCATATTTAATATTAAAACCTTTAAGGTTTATTAAAGAAGAGTTGGATTCTTTAAAAAAGCTTGATTTTTCTGGTTCTGTTTCACTTAAAACACTTGACAGTATTGAAAAGCTTGCTGAATCGGTTGCTTCTACTAAGTTTTCTGTTAAAAAGGATCTTCTTCTATTAAAAGGTGGAAGCGATGAAATAAATAATTTTTCAAAAAATATTGCTGCTATAGCTGAGAATATGAAAAAACTATCAGATACAATATCCTCAATTGTTAGTGATGTTGCTAGCGGTGCTATTCATCAAGCAGAAGAGATTGAAAAAGCTGTTATTGTCCTTAATGATAATATTTATAAATTAAACACTGTCGTAGATGAACAAAGCAAAAGTAAAGATGGACTTATTTCTATTAATAATGAACTACAAAATTCTGGTAATGAATTACTAAACGTTTCAAATATAATGAATAATATAAGCAATGATTTTTCTCTTGTTGTACAAAGAGGCCAAAAACTTTCAAATGATGCTCAAGATGTTATGAAGATTACATCAACAGTTGCCGAAATTGCAAATCAGATTAATATGCTTGCTTTAAATGCATCAATTGAGGCTGCAAGAGCAGGTTCTTTTGGGGTTGGATTTGCTGTTGTTGCTGATGAAATTAGAAAATTAGCTGATTCCACAAGAAATTTTGCAAAAACTATTAACAATAATTTAAAAATTTTTGTTGAAGAAGTTGAAGGGTTATCAACAATACTAAATGAGCAATTTGAAAAATTATCCCAAAATGAAGCTACATTAAATGAAGTTGCGAATAAAAATAGTAATAACATTGAAAGAATATCAAATATAACAGAGAATATTGTTTCTTTGATTGAGACATTAAGAAATGAAGCAAAAAGAATTTCTGATGTGTTTAAAAGTATCAATTCTCTATCTGCAATTTCTCAAGAAAACTCTGCTTCATCGCAAGAGATGCAAGCTATGGTTTCTGAGTATGCTGTTAGCATTAAAGATCTTCTTACAAAGGTAACTGACCTTGAAAGTCTTTCAAATGTGTTTAAAGAAGAGCTTAATAAATACCGATTATAATATTAAAGGAGGTTCTTCTTATGTGTGATAGTTTTGTAATGGCTATTTTGGTTGACAATAGACTTCATGATGCTCCAAAGCTGCAAGAGATACTTACAAAACATGGTTGCCTTATAAAAACCAGACTTGGATTACATGAGGCTGGAGAATCTTGTTCAAATCAAGGACTTATAATTCTTCATTTATCTGGTAAAGAGGATGAAGTAGAACAAATGAAAAATGATATATTAACCTTAGATCATGTTAAGGTTCAGTATATGAAATTAAATTGCTAAAATTATATTAAGGAATGATAAAATGGATATCCCAAATATAAATTCTATTTTTAGACAGAAAATTGAAGAAATTAACTCAAGAGTACCAGTAAAATTTGATGTTAGTTTTGAAAAACAAATGGAAAGTGCTCTTTTAGATTCTTCATCATCAGAGCCAACTAATAATAATTTATCTTCTGATAATTTGACTTCTGCTGAAAACTCTAACATAGATCAACTAATAAGTTATTTTAGAAATCAAAGTATATTAAAGCAAACACTAAATAGTACCAATTTTAATAATCAAAATACTAATAGAATTTCAAAAAGAGATATTGTCAATTTGGCTATTACAAAAGCAAAAGAATATGGTATAAAACCAAGCCTTGCTCTTGCAGTTATTGAGGCAGAATCTAATTTTTCCCAAGATTCAATATCAAGTGCAGGTGCAATAGGTCTTATGCAGCTTATGCCACAAACAGCCCAGGCTTTAAATGTTAATCCATATAATCCTTATGAAAATATTGATGGTGGTATTAGATATCTAAAAGAAAAGCTTGAACAATTTGGTGGAAACATAAACTTAGCTTTAGCTGCTTATAATGCAGGTCCTAATAATGTATATAAATATAATGGAGTTCCACCTTTTCAAGAAACAATAAACTATATAAATAGGGTTCTAAGCATTGCCGAAAAGTATAGCCAATTTGATGAATAGCCTTCCTTGGTAATATTCATACTAAGTATAAAGGGAGGTTAAAAGCCATGATTGGAAATAGAAAATACTATAATCCCAATAAACAGCAAAAATGTAGGCATCATAATCATGTTTGGCCAATGTTAGGTTTATATTGCACTGGGCTAATGAAAGGCTTATTAATTGGAATGCTTGTTGGTAAAAAACTATCGAATAGATAATGTTTCTTAAAGTCCCTTAAATGGGACTTTTTTTGTTGATTTTATAATATCTATGCCTTATACTATCAATTATGATATTTTTGTAATTTATTTTTAGGAGGATTTCATATAAATGAAACTTGGTATAGTTGGTTTACCTAATGTAGGGAAAAGTACATTATTTAATGCAATAACAAAAGCAGGTGCTGAGGCAGCTAATTATCCTTTTTGCACAATTGAACCAAATGTTGGTGTTGTTCCAGTTCCTGATGAAAGATTAGATGTATTAGCTAAGATATATAATCCAGAAAAAATAACCCCTGCTTTTATTGAATTTGTCGATATAGCAGGACTTGTTAGAGGTGCTAGTAAAGGTGAAGGGCTTGGAAATAAGTTTTTGTCTCATATAAGAGAAGTTGATGCTATTGTACATGTTGTTAGATGTTTTGAAGATACTGATATTGTACATGTTGAAGGCTCAATAGATCCAATTAGAGATATAGAAACAATAAATCTTGAGCTTATATTTGCAGATATGGAAAGCTTAGAAAGAAGATTAGATAAAGCAAGAAAGCTATCAAAAAATGATAAAAGAGCTCAAAGAGAGTTGGAAATTCTCGAGGAGATTCAAAAGACCCTTGAATCTGGAAAAATGGCAAGAAGTCTCAAGTTTGAAGATGAAGAGGATATAAAATTTGTTCAATCATTAAATCTTCTTACAACAAAGCCTACAATATATGCTGCAAATATATCTGAAGATGAGATAAATAGCGAAAACAAGTATGTAGCACAAGTAAGAGAGTATGCTTCAAAAGAAGGTTCTGAGGTAGTTGTAATATGTGCAAAGATTGAAGAAGAGATTGCAGCACTTTCTGATGATGAAAAAGAGGAGTTCTTAAAAGAGCTTGGAATTGAAAAATCTGGACTTGATAAACTAATTCAATCAAGTTACTCGCTACTTGGCTTAATATCATACTTAACAGCTGGACCACAAGAGGTACGTGCTTGGACTATTAAAAGAGGAACAAAAGCACCTCAAGCAGCTGGTAAGATACACACCGATTTTGAAAAAGGATTTATAAGAGCCGAAGTGGTTAAATTCGAAACACTTGTCGAATGTGGCGGTTTCAATGAAGCCAAAGAAAAAGGCCTTGTCCGCTCAGAAGGAAAAGACTATGTTATGCAAGACGGTGATGTAGTAATATTCAGATTCAACGTATGACATTTGAGCCAACGAGCCAATGGGGACGGTTCTCCCTGGCTCACTCTTCCCCTACTCATACTCTTGCAAGTCCTATTATAGCTTTTGATTTATCCAATTAAATAATAATTGTTCAAATAAAGGACTGTTCTTTTTGATAAACTGCTTCTTATCATACTTAATATAGGGCAGTTTAGTTCAATATATGGGCAGTCTTTTTTTATACACTGGGAAATATATATTATAAAATAAGTCAATAAAAAAATATTTATTATTGACATATGCCAATAATGAGTTATAATAATTATTAGCATATGCTAATAATTATTATTGTATTGGAGGTGTGTATCATGCCTTATGGATATTGTCATGCTAATGGCTTAGGTAGACATAGTAGAGGTAATTATCAGCAAAGAGGCTTTGGTAGAGGTTTAGGTTTGTGCTTTAATTCATTATCTATCTCTGATGAACCAAGTAACAAAGAATTTTTGTTATTGCAAAAAAAGAATTTAGAGCAAAGGCTTAAAGTTATTGAATTTCTTTTAAATGACAATAAAAATCAAGATAAGTAATTTTTGGGGAAGGATAGTTCCTTCCTTCTTTCATAAAACCAATAATAAAAGTTATCATAGAACATAATTACTCAATGAGGAGTGTTAAATTATGAAAATTGCTGTTATGTTAGAAAAAGATTCTGTTAGCCCACACTTTGGTGGAAGTGCAAGGTTTTGTATTTACACCATTGAAGATGGAAAGGTTGTAAATAAGGAATATTATGACATGCCTGAACATAAGCCAGGACTTTTCCCAAAAACAATCAAACAAGCTGGTGCTGAGGTTGTAATTGCTGGTAGCATGGGGGAAAATGCTAAATATATATTTGATAGTGTAGGGATAAAATATATAATAGGTGTTTTGGGAAAAGCTGATGATGTAGTTCAAGATTATATTAATGGAGCTCTTAAGCCAGATTTAGAATTAGCAAATAAAATACATGCTCATGAAGAAGGAAGTCATCATCATGATCATGAGCATCATCACCATCATGAACATAAACATTAAAAAATCTATTATTTTTACAAATAAAAGCTTGCTTTCACAATTTAATATTTTTTGTGAAGGCAAGCTTTTTCCTTGACT
Source organism: Caldicellulosiruptoraceae bacterium PP1 (assembly GCA_041320695.1). Lineage (NCBI taxonomy): Bacteria > Bacillati > Bacillota > Caldicellulosiruptorales > Caldicellulosiruptoraceae > Caldicellulosiruptoraceae bacterium PP1. The sequence continues at coordinate 170,888 of JBGGOQ010000003.1, forward strand.
ATTATATTATCTCAGATGTAAACTTTTTAATATGATAAATAAATTTAAAAGTGGGGGTTAAAAATGCCAAGACCAACAAGATGTCGCCGTGTAGAACATATGCCTAAATTTAGCCACTTTTCTCCAGAACAAGGAACTGGCCAAGAGGTTATTATAAAAGTAGAAGAATTAGAAGCAATTAGGTTAAAAGATTTAGAAGGATTAATGCATGAAGACTGTGCTAAAAAAATGTTAGTATCTCGTCAAACCTTTCAATTAATATTGGAAGAAGCAAGAAAAAAGATTGCAGACGCCCTAATAAATGGAAAAGATATTAGGGTTTATGGAGGCAATTATGTTTTTGGAGACTGCCAATATATTTGTCATAATTGTCATAAAATATTTGAATCTGACAAAGGTAATCTATGCCCGGAATGTAATTCAAATGATATTTCTTGTTTAAAAGGTAAAGGTAGAGGACATTGCTTTAGAAAAGGTAGATTATGATATATATTTCTTTATGTCCTCTGCCTCTGCTTTAATCCTTCTAATATCCTTATATGAGCTTATCTTAATATTAATTTTTTTACCATCAACCTCGACATCATCTTTTTTTCTTTCCATCTCTACCCTATTAAGATCAACCATTCTAATACCTATTGTTGAAGTCCATTTTAATATGCTATATATGACATCATCTAAATTTGATTTTTTTGCAATTACACCTAATTTAACTGCTGGTCTATTCTTCTTCATAAATATTGGGGTAAAGTAGACATCCAAAGCCCCTGCTTCGAATATCTTTTCCATTGCAATAGATAACTCTTCACCTGTCATATCATCTATGTTAGCAAAAAGTTCAACAACTTTACTATCACAATTTATTGAGTTTTTTTTTCCCCGAAAACTACCCTAATAACATTTGGGGTCTTTAATTCTCTACTTCCTGCACCATATCCTATCTTTTCAATTACCATTAGTGGCATATCACAAAAACCTTCAGCTACAGCTGCTGCTATACCAATTCCTGTAGGGGTAATGAGTTCCATCTCTATATTTCTTATACCTATCGGTAGGTTATTTTGCTTAGCAATCTCTAAAACTGCTGGAGCAGGAATTGGAATTATTCCATGCATTGATTTTGTAAGTCCTTTTCCATCATATAGATTTGAAAATAAAATCTGGTCTGGTTTTATAAAATCTATACAGCTTGCAAAAGAAACAATGTCAACAATAGAATCAACTGCTCCAACCTCATGGAATGCTACATCTTCAATACTTTTACCATGAACTTTTGCCTCTGCACTAGCAATCTTTTCAAATATTTTTATACTAAGATTTTTTATAAAATCATTTAAACTGCTCTCTTCTATCATTTGCCTTATATCTTTAAATGTTCTATGGTGATGATGCCCATTTTCATGTTCATGAGAGTGCTCATTGTCATGGTCATGCTCATGGTGATGTTCATTTTCAATAACAATAAACCTTTTAGCTTTTATACCATTAACCTCTTTTTCTTCTAATTTTAGCTCTACATTTAAATTTAACTTATTAATATCCTCTTTTATTTTTTCAAAATCTACACCACTATCTAATAGTGATGCAACAAGCATATCCCCCGCTGCACCAGAAATACAATCAAAGTATAAAACCTTCATTTAAAAACACTCCCTATTTTCATTTTGAAGCAAGGCTATTTATCATATGTGCTAATACCCCTGCACCAAAACCATTGTCAATATTTACAACAGAAACACCACTTGCACAAGAGTTTAGCATTGTAAGAAGGGCAGAAAGTCCATGAAAATTAGCTCCATATCCAACTGATGTAGGAACAGCAATAACTGGCTTTGATACAAGCCCAGCAACAACAGATGCTAATGCTCCTTCCATCCCGGCAACTGCAATAACTACATTTGCGTTTTGAATATCATCTAAGTGGGCAAATAACCTATGTATCCCAGCAACTCCAACATCATATACCCTTTTTACATTATTACCTAAAAGCTCAGCTGTAACTGCTGCTTCTTCTGAAACCTTCATATCAGAAGTTCCTGCTGCAACCACAGAAATAAAACCGTTATTCATATTTATCTCTTTTTTGTTAACACAAATTATTCTAGCATCCTTATAATATTCAAGTTTTTCAACTTTATCATATAAAAAATTATAAAGCTCATTACTTACCCTTGTACCAATTATATTGTAACTTCCCTTTTCAAGCATTTTATTGATAATACCTAAAACTTGTTCATGAGTTTTACCTTCACAGTAGATAACCTCAGAGATGCCCTGTCTTAACTTTCTATGATGATCTATTTTCGCATAACCTAAATCCTCATAAGGTAGATTCTTTAATTTCTTAATAGCCTCATCAATTGAAATATTGTTGTTTTTTACATCAAAAAGTAGTTTTTCTAAATCCATTTTTAACTCACCTTTCAATTAATTCATACTACCAGTTTTATACCCCGAAAGCTCTAATGCTACAAATTTAAAGCCTAAAGATTTTATCTCATCTGAAATCTCATCCATTAAATTTTCATCAAAAAATATTCTTCTCTCACTTGGAGCTACTTCTATTCTTGCTATTTCACCATGATGTCTTAATCTTAACTGTTTTAACCCATATCTTCTTAGAACCTCTTCAGCTTTATCAATCATTTCTAACTTTGTGTCATTTATTTCTTCACCATATGGTATTCGTGTAACAAGGCAGGCATAAGAAGGTTTATTATACGTAGGAAGGTTAAGATATTTAGATAGAAATCGTATCTCCTCTTTTGTAAGACCTGCCTCCATCAAAGGACTTTTTATTCCTTCTTCTGATAAAGCTCTCATACCAGGTCTATAGTCCTTTGTGTCATCAACATTTGAACCTTCTGCTATGACATTTAAATTATATTTAGCTGCTAACTCTTTTAATTTTGTTAGCAATGTTTTTTTACAGTAATAGCATCTATCTTTATCATTTTTTAGAAAGTCTTTATTGCTGTAAATATCTCTTTCAACAATTAAAAGTTTAACTCCCATATCATTGGATAAATTAATAGCATCTTGAGCTTCAAATTGTGGAATCAATTTTGATTTTGCTAAAACACCAATGCATTTATCTTGAAGAACATCATGGGCTACTTTTAATAAAAAGGTGCTATCAACACCACCAGAAAAGGCAATTAACACGCTTTTATAATTTTTTATAATTTCTTTTAATTTTTCAATTTTCTCAAATGCTAACTTTTCATTTATCATAATTTTTAAACCCCTTATTTAAGTTTTAAATCAACATAAGTAGAATGAATTTCTCCTTTTTCTAAATATATAAAATCATCCTTAAGATATCCTTCATGCTCACCCATCCAAGGTTCAATACACACATATGGGAAGCCTTTTAAACTCCATATTACTAAATTCTTATAACTTGAATCAAAATCCATTTCCAGTTTTACATCATTTGATAGGCTAAACAAAACAGGACTCTTTACATTATAAAAATCAAGATTAATTTCATCTTTAGAAAAATCAAGATATCTATAATCATCTTCTGAGATTTCTCTTTTTAGGAGGTCATCAAATCCTCTTTCACAGTCAAACTGAATTTCAAATTGATCCTTGTTGCATAAAAAATATGGATGAAATCCTGCATAAAATGGAAGTGGCTCCTCAGATCTATTTTCTATATTAAAATGAATACTAAAGGCATCTTCCTTTATTTTATAAACAATAACAATTTTAAACTCATAAGGATACATTTCAAGAGTCTTTTGATTACTGTTTAAACTAAAAATAATGCCTGTTTCTTCAATTGATTCATACAAACCTTCATATCTCCATTGTAAATCTCTTGCAAACCCATGATTTTTCATAATATAGGTGTTGTTTTTAAAACTTATTTTATTATCAATCACTCTTCCACATACAGGGAAAAGGATGGGTATCCCTCCCCTAATGTTTTTACTAAAATCAAATAATGTTTCTTGATTAAGATACAAGATATCTTTACCCATCAAATTAATTTTTGTAACAATGGCACCTCTATCTTTTGCTACTTCGAAAAATGATTTACCTTCTTTACTTTTTACATTATATATTTCAATATTGTTTTCATTTCTAATTGATAAGAAATTCAAAGGATAAACCTCCCTTATTTAGTCAGCATGTAATGAGTAGTTTGGTGCTTCCTTTGTAATATAAATATCATGTGGATGTGATTCTTTTACACCTGCCTGAGTTACCTTTACAAATTGAGCTTTTTCTTGTAACTCTTTTATAGTTTTTGAGCCACAGTAACCCATACCAGCTTTTAATCCACCAATTAATTGGAAAACTGTATCTTCAACAGGTCCTTTGTATGGCACTCTACCTTCTACTCCTTCTGGTACAAGCTTAGCAGCATCTTCTTGGAAGTATCTATCTTTGCTTCCAGCCTTCATTGCTGCAATAGATCCCATTCCTCTATATACCTTAAATCTTCTTCCTTGATAAATTTCACTTTCCCCTGGACTTTCTTCACAACCAGCAAAAAGACTGCCTATCATAATTACATCAGCACCTGCTGCTAATGCTTTTGTGATATCGCCAGAATATCTAATTCCACCATCAGCAATTACAGGAATTCCATATTCTCTTGCAACTTCACTACATTCCATTATTGCTGTAATCTGCGGAACACCAATGCCTGCAACCACTCTTGTTGTACAAATTGAACCAGGCCCAATACCTACTTTTAAACAATCAGCACCAGCATTTATTAAATCGAGAGCTGCTTCTTTTGTGGCAATATTACCAGCAATAACTTGAATATGCGGATATTTTTCTTTAATCTTTCTAACAGTTTCAATAACGCCTCTCGAATGGCCATGAGCCGTATCAACAACAATAACATCTACTTTTGCATTAACCAAAGCTTCTACTCTTTCATCTGTATCTTTTGAAACACCTACAGCTGCAGCACAAAGAAGTCTTCCGTTTTTATCCTTTGCAGCATTTGGATATTTTACTGCTTTTTCTATATCCTTTATAGTAATTAAGCCTTTTAGATTACCATATTCATCTGTAATAGGTAATTTTTCAACTTTGTGTTTTTTGAGTATCTCTTTTGCTTGTTCAAGAGTAGTGCCTTCCTTAGCTGTAATGAGATTTGTTGATGTCATAACATCTTTAATTGGACGTGAATAATCTGTTTCAAATCTAATATCTCTATTAGTAATAATTCCAACAAGTTTTCCATCTAATGTTATTGGCACTCCTGATATTCTGTATTTAGACATAAGTTCCATTGCTTCGTATATTTTATTTTCAGGCGATAGCGAGAAAGGATCGACAATAACACCATGCTCAGATCTTTTTACTTTATCTACTTCACTTGCTTGTGCCTCAATTGTCATATTCTTATGAATAACACCAATACCACCCTCACGTGCAATAGCAATTGCCATCCTTGCCTCAGTAACTGTGTCCATGCCAGCTGACATTAGGGGAATATTTAACTTTATATTTTTTGTTAAGTATGTTGAAACATCAACATCTTTGGGAAGAACATCAGACTTTTGAGGAACTAATAACACATCATCAAAAGTTAAGGCTTCTTTAATTAATTTTTCATTAAAACCCATAATATCAATCTCCTTTTATCTATATACTTGATATGATTTCTTTTGAATAAATTTATTAATTGCATCAGAAATTTCTTTATTTGGCTCAATTAGTACTCTTGATTTTTTGCCATCAATATTTGCAATAATTGCATGAACATTTTCTTTGTTGTTAGAATTTGATGTGCAATCTATTGTTTGAATAATGCTTTTATCATTTTCTTGAGACTTATACATAGAGTCACTAAATGGAATAAAATAGTCAATTTTCCTTATATCAAGTGACACAAGCCTTGTTCTTTTTCTTTGTGCAACAATCTTATCAATATCTAAATAATAATTAGTTACGGCATATTCGTATTCAATGTTAAAATTCCTTGATAGGTAAACGGCTCCCCAGATAGCTAATATAAAAAACAATAGAAACATTGTATTAATAACCGGTATGAAATAAGTAATAAGTCCTACAATTACTCCTAAAAATATAAGCCCAATCTGTTTTAGCTTATCGTTTGTTGATTTTTTCTTTATTACTATTTGTTCATGAAAAACATCATTCATGCCTAATCAACTCCTTATTTTATTCTACCTATATGATTAAAAGGATATATTCTATATAAAACTTTACCTAAAATATCTTGCCTTGGAACATATTTATGATCCCAGAATCTACTATCATGTGAATCGTTTCTGTTATCCCCCATCATAAAATAATGTCCAAGTGGAACATAAAATGGGCCAAATGAACCAATCATAGGCTCCTTTAAATAATTTTCTTTATATTCTTTATCATTAATATACACAACACCATCTTTTATTTCTATCTTATCTCCAGGAAGTCCTATTACTCTTTTTACATATAAAACAGACCTATCATCTGGATATTTAAAAACTACAATATCTCCTCTTTTAATTTCCTCAAGATGTAATGCATAACTTAATTTATAAACAAATAATCTATCATTTAGTTGTATTGTATTTAACATTGAACCAGTAGGAACAATTACTAAAGAAAAAACATAAGTTCTTAAGATAAGTGCAATGATAAGTGCTCCTCCGATCCAAGCTACCCAATCTAAAACTTCTTTAATTATTTTTTTTGAATTTAATGAAATCTTATTGTCCAATATGTTCACACTTCTTTCTGTTAATTTACAAATAGTCAAATTGCCAAAATAACTTAAATAATAGTTTAATGAAAAAAAATATATAAGTCAATAAAATATACTTTGTAGGATGAGAAAAATGTGGGACAGGAAGAACCGTCCCCATTGGCATATTTTGTGCCAGGAAGAACCGTCCCCATTGGTTCACTAATCTTTAAGGGTGACTACTGTTACTCCTTGTTCACCTTCGCCATATGTGCCATCCCTAAAGCTTTTTACAAGTGAATGTCTTTTGAGATAGCTTCTTATTGCTGTACGTAGTGCACCTGTTCCTTTGCCATGGATAATTGTAACTTCTCTTAGACCTCCTATATATGCATCATCTAAATATTTATCTACTGTTAATATTGCATCATCGCTTGTAAAACCTCGTATATCAAGCTGCATTGGAACAGCCTTTTTATTTATTTCTGTTTTTTTCCTTGTTTGAATTGCTTTCGGAACTTTTTCTTCTTCAAAAATCTCTCCAATATCCTCTATATTTACTGTAACCTTCAAAATACCTGCTCTAACTAAAAGATTACCTTTTGAATCTGGCAATGATTCAACAATAGCATTAGTATCTAAAGTTCTAACATAAACTTCTTGTCCTAATTTAACATTGCTAAGTTTTTTTAGTTCAACCTTTGGCAACATGAAGCTATCTTCAAATTGCTGTGTAATCATTTGAAATTTTTTACTGTGTTCTTCAAGTTCTTTTATTGATTCCTTTTCCTTTAAAACCTCAGCTTTTTTCTTTAGTGCCTTTAAAAGCTCATCAATTTCATACTTTACTTTATTTACATACTCTTTGGCATCTTCATGTGCCTTCTTCCTTACTCTCTCCTTTTCTTTTTCAATTTTCTCTTTCTCCTGTTCTAATAGTTGTTTATACAAATTAATCTCGTTTTTAAGGCTCTCAACCTCCTGCATCCTTTGTTCTGCAATTTGTCTTTTTTGTTCCATATCATTAATAATACTTTCAAGTTCCATTGTTTGAACTGACATATATGACTTAGCCTTACTTACTATTTCATCGTTTAGCCCAAGGTTTGATGCAATTGTTATTGCATTTGATCTACCTGGAACTCCTATCATAAGCCTATATGTTGGTTTAAGTGTTTGAACATCAAATTCGCATGAGGCATTTTCGAATCCATACATCTCTTGAGCAAAAATTTTTAGTTCTCCATAATGGGTTGTAGCAATAATCTTTGCACCATTATTATATAGATATTCTAAAATAGCCTTCCCTAAGCTTGAACCTTCTTCTGGATCTGTCCCAGCACCAATTTCATCAATCAAAACAAGTGTTTTATCATTACAATTATTTGTAATATCAATTATATTTTTCATGTGTGATGAAAAAGTGCTTAGGCTTTGTGATATGCTTTGTTCGTCTCCAATATCAGCAAAGATATTTTCAAATACAGAAACCAATGACCCTTCTTGGCAAGGAACAAAAAGGGCACACTGTGCCATAATAGTCAATAGCCCCACTGTTTTTAGTGTTACAGTTTTACCACCAGTGTTTGGGCCTGTGATAATAAGTGCATCAAATCTTATTCCAAGCTCAATATCGTTTGATACAACCTTATCTAATGGAATAAGTGGATGCCTTGCTTTTTTTAATATAATTTGGCCATTTTCATTTAATTGTGGTTTTGTTGCTTTAATATTTAATGCATATTTCGCTTTAGCAAAGTTTACATCTAACTCTATCAATGCATTGTATGTTACTTTAATATCGTTACTATAAAGTGAAATCTGCTTTGATAATTCTTCAAGTATCCTTTCAATCTCTTCTCTTTCTTCCGACAGGAGAACCCTTATTTGATTATTTAACTCAACAGATGCCATTGGCTCAATAAATAAAGTAGAACCTGTTGCTGATTGATCATGAATAATGCCCTTTATTTCGGACCTATATTCAGCCTTAACTGGTATCACAAATCTATCCCCACGAATTGTAACAATTGCTTCTTGAAGATATTTTGAATACCTTGGATTTCTTATTAACTCATTTAATTCGTCCCTGATTTTTGCTTGAAGTCTTCTAATTTTTGTTCTTATTTGATAAAGCATTTCAGATGCATCATCAGCAATTTCATCGGGACTTAAAAAAGTTTTATCAATTTTCTTCATTAGATCAGCAGGAATAATTAACCTTTCTTTCATTGACTTTAAATAAGCAAAATTTTCATCTTTATTGAAATATCCCTTTAAATTATAGCCTGCTCTTAAAACCCTATTTATCTGAATTATCTCATAAGGAGATAGAGTTGAGCCAATCTCTACCTTCTTTATGAACATATCAATAAAAGTAAATTCCATATTAGGAGGATAGCCATATTTTTGAATGTAAACTAAAGCTTCATCAACCTTCTCCAACTCTTTTCGAATTATATCAATTTCTGTATAAGGGCAAATATTTGATATATAATCTTTTGCAGGTTCTGAATTTGCGTATTCTTTTAAAATAGCAATTATTCTATCAAATTCAAGTATCTTAAACGTTTTCTGGTTCAAAAAAATTCCCCTCTTTTATTTTTTTGCACAATAATTATTATAACATACAATTTTTATCTATTACTTGTTATTTTTTATTCACTTTGGGTAAAAATATAATAGTTAAGTTTAAAATTTAGGAGGTACATTTGATGAAGGATTTGAAAGGAACTAAAACAGAGGCTAATCTACTTGCCGCCTTTGCTGGTGAATCACAAGCAAGAAATAAATACACATATTTTGCAAGCCAAGCAAGAAAAGAAGGATACGAACAAATAGCTGCACTTTTTGAAGAAACAGCTGACAATGAAAAGGAACATGCTAAGCTATTTTTTAAATTCTTAAATGGCATTAAAAATACAGAAGAAAACTTAAAAGCTGCTGCCGAAGGTGAACATTATGAATGGAGCGAGATGTATAAAGAATTTGCTAAAGTAGCTCGCGAAGAAGGTTTTGAAGAAATTGCAATAGCCTTTGAATTTGTGGCAAAGGTAGAAGAAAAACATGAGGAAAGATACAATAAATTAATATCAAATGTCCAAAACAATAAGGTATTCTCAAAAGATGAAAAAGTGGCTTGGAAATGTAGAAACTGCGGCTATATCCACTATGGCAATGAAGCTCCAAAGATTTGCCCAACATGCAAACATCCTCAATCATTCTTTGAACTAAGAGCTGAAAACTATTAAAAATAAAGAGGCTGGTTTTTTAATCGCAGCCTCTTTTTGTTTTATCCTCTTATTTGTCCATTTCCATATATTATATATTTTATTGTTGTAAGCTCTTTTAACCCCATAGGCCCCCGTGCATGAAGCTTTTGCGTTGAAATACCTATTTCTGCACCAAAACCAAATTCAAATCCATCTGTAAATCTTGTTGAAGCATTAACATATACTGCCGCAGCGTCAATTAAATCTAAAAATTTCTGTGCATTGAAATAATCAGATGTTACAATAGCTTCTGAGTGTTTTGTGCCATATCTATTTATATGTTCTATTGCCTCATCAACTGAAGATACAACTTTTATACCAATAATTAAATCAAGATATTCTGTTCCCCAGTCCTCATCTTTTGCCTCTTTTATTTCAATATTATTATTTTTCAAAATATCAAATGTTTTAGAACAGCCTCTTATTTCAACACCTTTTTCAATTAGTAATTTTGCTATTTCAGGCAAAAATTTATGAGCTATTTCTTCATGGACAATTAATTTTTCTGCTGCATTGCAAACACCTGGTCTTTGCGTTTTTGCATTAATTACAATATCTTTTGCCATCTTAAAATCAGCAGTTTTATCAACATAAACATGGCAATTGCCAACACCTGTTTCAATTACAGGAACAGTTGAATTTTGAACAACTGTTTTTATAAGATTGGCACCACCTCTTGGTATAAGAAGGTCTAAATATTGATTTAGTTTCATCATTTCAACAGCAGTCTCACGAGAAGTATCTTCAACAATTTCAATAGCACTTTCTGGAATATTACTTTGACTTAAGCCTTTTTTCATAACATTGACTAAAGCTATATTTGAATTTATGGCCTCACTTCCACCTCTTAGTAAAACAGCATTACCTGCTTTCAAGCAAAGAACTGCCGCATCAACAGTAACATTTGGTCTTGCTTCATAAATAATTCCAATTGCTCCAATAGGAACTCTTTTTTGTCCAATTATTAGCCCATTTGGCCTTTTCCACATAGAAATAATCTCTCCAACTGGGTCTTTTAGTGCAATTACATCATCAATACCATTACATATTCCTAAAATTCTTTCTTTAGTAAGTTTTAACCTATCAAGTAAAGCCCCTTTTACACCTTTATTTTCAGCATTTTTCATATCCTTTTGATTTTCTTCTAAAATATAATCAATATTATCAATTAATGATTGTTTAATTAACTTTAAAGCTTCATTTTTCTCATTTTCTGAAACATTTATCAATATTTTGCTAGCCTTGTTTACATTTTGTGCTTTTAAAACTAAATCACTCATTTTTTCACCCCTCATTTTGAGATAAATAGTGTTCCTATATTGTTACCATCTAAAATACTCCTAATAATAAATGGATCTTCGCCATTAGCGATTACCATTGGTATATTACTTGACATAACAATCTTTGCTGCTTCAATCTTTGTTTGCATACCGCCAGTTGAATTAATAGTGCCTGCACCGCCAGCAATCTCTTCAATATATGTTGTAATTTCATTAACTTCTTCAATAAGTTTTGCATCGGGATTTTTTCGTGGGTCCTCTGAATAAAGCCCTTCTATATCTGAAAGAAGAATTAATAAATCAGCACTTATTAACTGTGAAACATAAGCCGAAAGTGTATCATTGTCACCAAATTCAAGCTCTTCTATGGCAACAGCATCATTCTCATTTACAATTGGTATTGCTCCTAATTTAAATAAGTTTTCAAAAGTTGATTTAACATTTTCTTTCTTCTTTTCTTCATCAACAACATCTTTTGTAAGTAATACTTGAGCAACAACCGATCCATATTCACCAAAAAATTTCTCATATATTTGCATTAGAATTCCTTGCCCTATAGCTGCAAGAGCCTGTTTTTCACCAGTTGACTTGTGATTTTTAATAAGTCCAAGTCTAGCAAGACCTGAGGCAACAGCACCAGATGTGACTAAGACAACCTCTTTACCTTCATTTTTAATATCAGTTAATATTCTCGCAAGTTTATCTATCTTAGTAAGATTAAGTTTGCCTGTCTGATAGGTAACAGTTGATGTTCCAACTTTTACAACAATCCTTTGTATATCTTTAAAATCTCGCATTAAGTACTCCTCCGACTTATTCTAATTTAAATTCATCAACAGATTTGTTAAAATAAACATGATATTTTTTCTGTTGATACTCAACAATGAAATCTACATCAACTAAAATATTAATATTTATTCTATCCAAAATCTGGTCTTGGATCTCCTTAGCAATTTGTGGTATATATTTTAGTATATCTTTTTCATCGAGGCTTTTTACCTCGATTGGAAGTTTATTTTTATGTGGTTTTTCTATAGTTACTAATATAATTCCTGGTTCAAGCGGTTTTTCTGTAGGGTATAATAGATTCACTTTGTAAAAAGCATTGTCCATTTGAAATACCTCCTAAAAAAATACCTATTTTAATTTTACCAGATAAAGACTAATATTTAAACATTTTATTATAAAGGATGTGAAAATTTATGAGGTCATTTATAGGTGTTGATTTTCCAAAAAGTCTAAAAGAGCAAATTATTGAAGCACAAAATTGCTTAAAATCAATAAGTATTAAAGGAAGATGGAAGTATATTGATAATTTCCATCTTACGCTAAAGTTTTTAGGCGAAATTGAAATTGAAAGTATAAATAAAATTCATAATATACTTTCTGAAATACTTTTAAACACAAAAGGTTTTACACTTCAGATTGACTCATGTGCATATTTTAAAGGTAATGGAAATCTTCGAGTTGTATATCTAAAGCCAAGTAAGAACTTAGATAAACTTTTTGATTTATACAATAAAATAGAAAATGCTATGTATGAATTAGGTTTTGAAAAAGAAAAAAGACCATACACTCCACATATAACAATTGCTCAAGATGTTGTTTTAAAAGATGACTTCCAATTGTTTAGAAATTTTATTGAAAATAAGTTTTTTGAACAAATTGAGATAGATAAAATTATTCTATTTGATAGTAAAGAGGTGAACAAAAAGAGAATATATACACCTATTTTTACAATTAGTTTAGAGTAACGAAAGGAGAAAGAATATGCTTAAAGGAAAAAATATCAATAATCTTAAAATCAATGAGCAATTCAATTTACTATTTTTTATTATTGCAAATGCATTAATGGGAATTGCAGGAGGAATAAATGATTCTTCATTTAACAATTTTTTAGATCATACATACAAAATATCTGCTTTCATGAGAGGTTCTCTTGAATTTCCAAGAGAAATGCCTGGTTTCTTGCTTATTTTTATAACAGGCCTTCTTTTTTTCTTAGGTGACCTTAAAATAAGTATTTTAGCTACATTACTTTGTAGTATTAGTATGATAGGAATTGGTTTTTTTGCCCCATCGTATTTCTTTGTTGTTATATGGCTTGTACTTTACAATACTGGAACACACCTTAATATGATACTTACATCAAGTATTGGTATGAATCTTTCAAAAGATAATAGCTTTGGTAAAATTTTAGGTAAAATAGGATCAATATCAACAGCTGCAACAATTATTGGTTATCTAATTATATTTTTAGGTTTTAGATTTTTTGGTTTTACATATTCGTTATCATTTTTAATGGCATCAATCTTTTATTTTATAGCTGTAATTTTCCTATTCCCAATTGATTATAAAGCAAATGCAAAAGGCTTTAAGTTTGTTATAAAAAAAGAATACTGGCTTTACTATGTTTTGAGTATATTTTTTGGTGCACGAAAACAAATATTTATTACCTTTGCACCATGGGTTCTTATAAAGATATTTAAACAACCTGTTTCTAATTTTGCAATTGCAGGAATTATTTGTTCAATTTTAGGTGTTGGTTTTAGAAGTCTTCTCGGACATCTGATTGATAAACTTGGAGAAAAGAAAATATTAATGTTCGAAGCAATATCAATAATTGTTATTTGTTTTGGCTATTTCTTTACTGGTTTTATTGGCCATAAAAATATTGCTTTGATTTTAGCTTATAGTTGTTATATGATTGATAATCTTCTTATGGCTGCTTCAATGGCAAGATCTGTATACATAAAAAAGAGAATAAAAAATGAAGATGATCTAACCCCAACATTAGCTACAGGGACAAGTATGGATCATGCTGTATCTATGAGTCTTCCTATACTTGGTGGACTTATTTGGTCTATATTTGGATATTCCTATGTATTTTTATTGGCTGCTCTGTTAGCATTTATTAACTTAATGTTTGTTAGAAAAATTACACCAGTATGATATAATTTAGATTGAGGTGATTTTTATGCCACTTGAATATTTCCCAGAGGTTATTCAAGTTATTCCTACTGACAATTACAAAGTTTATGTTTATTTTGATGGTAAAATTAAATTATTTGATGTTTCATCTTTAATTGGCAAAGGGGAATTTAAAAGACTTATTGATAAAGATTTTTATTATAATAGATGCACTGTTTTAAATAAAACTTTAGCTTGGGATTTAAAGAGTAAAGGCTCAAAACCTTTACTCTTTTTTATCGAAAATACTTTGATTTTTCATAGCTTTATATCCTGAGTAATCACGTATTGCTTCTTGATTTGACTTAAGTTTTTTTATATTTCTTTTTAGTTCTTCATATTTTGAGTTAATAAGCATAGCATTTTTTTCATCAATCTCTTTGATTGTCTTAAGCTTTTCCATAATTGAAGAAGTAAAATTCTTTATCTTGATTATTTGTTCTTTATCAACATTTTTAAGTTCATCAAATGAGTTTATATTTTCATCTCTTTTTATTTTTTCAAATAGTTCAATAAATTTATCATCTACATTATTAACTTTATCAATTATTTGAGCCTTTTTCTCGGTTATTTCGGCTAAGAATTCATAGTTTTCATTTAAAATTGCTTCTTGTTGCAACATTGTAAGATTTAAAAACTCATCTAATAATATATTCTTTGCTTCAAGTAATTTTTTTAACCCCTCAATCTCATTTGGATTTACCATAAAATCGACATCCTTTATTTTTTATTTCTTGCTATCTTTATTGCCTCTGCCCATGTATCACGAAGGTCTTGAACAATACTTAAAGCATCTTCTAAAAATGATTTATCCTTTTTGATATTTCCTTGCACAAGCCACCTAAATATAAAATCATATAGGCTATATAGGTTATTAGAAACCTCGTAGTTCATATCTAATGTTGACATAAGTTCAGTTATTATGTTTTCAGCTTTTATGATATTTTCGTTAGCCTTATCAAACTTATTTTCTTCAATTGCTGCAATAGCTAATTTAATAAATCTTATACAACCATCATAAAGCATTAATGTTAATTCTTCAGGTGGTGTTGTCATTATTCTATCTTGCTGATATTTTAGTACAGCATCCATAAATATTTTTCCTCCCAAATTTAAAATGTTTATATTTATTCTAATTATTTAGAAAACTGTTGTGAAAGCCAGCTACTTTGGTTATTCATTTTTGAAATCATATCTTCTAATGTCGCAAACTGTTTATAATACCTATCTTGAACCCTTTGTAGTCTATCCTCTTCATCACTTATCATTTTATTTATATTCTTTAATGATTTCCCCAATTCACTTGTATCATAAATTGAATATGTTGTAGGCTTTCCTGCCTTTTGAGCTAATGAATTTAACGTATTATTTACTGTATCATATAGTCTGTTTAGAATGCCCTTTTGTTCATATGATGTAGAAGTTGTTCCATTTGTAAATATCTTAACAAAATTACTAAAGTCATTTGCTATTGCATTTCTTAGTTTAGTTTCATCAACATAAAGTTTACCATTTTCTTGATAAGATAATGTAGTAATACCTACCTGTGATAGCTGAGATAAATCAGAACTTAATCCAGATACATTTTCATAGATATTTTTTCGGGCATTACTCAAAAAGCCATTAATAATTGAATCTCCATTAAGTAAACCTTTTTTTGCTACTTCTTCCCATTTTGTTATCTGGTCTTGGGTCATTTGGGCTTTTTGATCTTCGGTTAATGGTTGATAGTCTCTATTTCTTTTCTCTGTAACTTTACTATTTAGCTTGCTAATAAGGTCATTATATTTTGAAACAAACTCTTTAACTTTATTTACAATAGAATCAATATCTTTACTCACAGTAAAGCTTTGATAACTTGAATTAGTATTTTTTGCTGTGATTGTAGTTCCAAACAAAGATATAGAGTTAGTTGCACTTGTAAGATTATTTTCAATATTATATGGATCTTTTACTGTAATTGATAAATCCTTACCATTTACGTTTTGGCTTGTAGCAACATTTGTAAAATCAAAACTTTGGATGTTTCCATTTATAGTTATTTTTTTATTTATCGAATCATAAGTTGCATTAAAACCAGATATGCCATTTATTACTCCAATAATAGCATTACCAAAATCATCAACTGAATTACCGCTATTAATAGTATAAGTTGATCCATTGAATGAAAAATTATAGTTAGTATTTGCAACAAACTTTGAATCTAATCCTATCAATGTTAATGAATTCAAATTATATATACTTCCAATGTTATCAATACCTTTAATAGCCAAACTTGTATTAGAACCAGTTGTTTTTGTTGAAATAATCATTCTATCGAGTGTACTATCGTAATATGCAGATATCCCTGCATTTGTAAGTGTTTGATTCGCATTTATTTGGCTTGCAATATAGCTTCCAAAATTACTTGATGTAATAGATGAATCAAGGGTTATACTAAAATCTTGCCCACCCACACTAAATTGATAGTTACCATTAGCTACATACTTAGAACTTACACTATTCAACATAACTTTTGCTGTTTCTGCAAGTGAATTTACCTTTACCTGATAAGTCCCTTCTAATGCAGTAGCTGATGCTGAAACACTTACAGTTCCATTTGTTATAGCATCACCAGACGCACTTATTTTTGCAAAGTTTGATGTTAGCTTCATGTCAAAGATATAGTTTTTGAAGTCAGATAAATCACTATAAATACTTAAATAATCTTCCTGCTGCCACTTTATTAATTGTTGTTGCTGGTAAAGCTTATTTACTTTGACCTTTTCCATACTCATAAGGCCTTGTATAATAGTGTCTGTATCTAATCCTGAAGCTAAACCACCTATTCGAGTTACATTTTTATATGCATTATAAGGATTATAAGAAGCACCGCTGCTACTACTTGTGGAGTTTATATTCATTTTATTCTCACCTCCATTTTTTATCTTCTTTCGTCAACAAATACCCCTGCAAGCTCCCAAAGTTTTGCTACCATATCAAGAATCTTTTCTGGAGGTATTTCACGTATTAACTTGTTTGTTTCTTTATCAAAAACCTTCACAACAATCTCATGTGTTTCTTTGTGGATAGAAAACTCAAGCCTTGTATATTTTGCTTCAAATGCCTTGTTTGCATGCTGTATAACCTCAAGTAATGCATCCTCGTCAATATTACTTTTTTTGTTCAGTTTATTGTTTTTATCCTCTTGCTCAAATGAAGGGTCATTCTTTTTAAAATCAGTTTTTTCAACAGCTTCATTTCTATTTACTATATTTGGATTTATATTTGAAATTGTATCTACAGAACCTATATTGTTAATACCCATAAATATGCCTCCAAAATCTTATATGCCTTTACTATTTATATCGTAAATTCACAAGAAAAATTTAGGTTAAAAAAATTAAAGAGGCTGTCTAAATTAATTTTCAGCCTCTATTAATATTATTGAGTTTAATTTGATTTAAATAAAAATCATCATCTTTTAGTTGTAATGGCATGACAGATACTACTATGTGTTTGTGTTTCAGCAATTCCTTTTCAATAAATAACCATGTGTGATTGTGTAAAAGCCTATGCCACCATCTTGTAACACCAAATTTAGGCAATATTACAGTAATCATATCGCCTTTTTGATAATTATATTCTTCTGATTTAATATATTCTAAAAGTGGATCAACAATCTTCCTATAAGGTGAATATTTTATAACCAATGGTATCCCACAATTCAAAGCTTCATATCTTTCTTTAACTTTCTTAGCCATTTCTTCATCAATTGAAACATTAAAAGCAATTACATTATTTGAAATTGTTTTTGCATATCTTAATGCTCTGATACTTGCCTTATTTACACTTTCGATTGGTACTATTACCCTATTTCTATATATTGCATGTTCTATATCAATATTAGGATATTCCTCAGGTTTTATTTTTAGCTGCATACCAACTGCAAGATAGTGTTTTTTTACTTTGCTCATTGCATAGATGAGTATTGGTATTACAAGAACAACAACCCATGCACCCTCATGGAATTTTGTAACTGAAATTATAACAACAACAATTGCTGTTGTTAAAGCACCAAAACCGTTAATAAATGCTTTTATTTGCCAATTATTTCCTTTAATCTTTAACCATCTTTTAAACATTCCGAACTGTGAAAGAGTAAATGATATAAAAACACCTACTGCGTATAAACCAATTAAAGCTGTTACCTTTGCCTTAAAAGCTACAATCAATAATATAGCTGCAAGTGATAAAACAATAATCCCATTAGAATAACTTAATTTATCGCCTCTCATACTTAGCTGTCTAGGTACATATTCCTCTTTTGCCATAACAGCTATTAGCATAGGAAATCCAGAAAAAGCAGTATTTGCAGCAAGAACAAGTATTATAAAAGTTGTTGCAGTAACAAAATAAAACATAAAGCTTTTCCCAAATATCTCTTGAGCCATTATTACAAGCATAGCTTTTTCGGTTGGTATTACATGATAAAAGTTGGCTAATATTGAGGTTCCACCAAAAAGGACAAAAATAATAAGCGATAGTAGAAGTAAAACAGTCTTAGCATGTTTTGTAGCAGGCTCTTTAAAATTCGGAACAGCATTACTCACAGCCTCAATACCAGTTAGTGCAGTACAACCGCTTGAAAAAGCCTTCAGTAGTAAAAACAATGTTATTGGCTCAAGTGCAGGTTGTATTTTAGGTTCTGGTGGAATATACCCTGATTTTAACTTCACAAATCCTGCAATTATCATTGAGATTATTGCAAACATAAAAGCATATGCAGGTATTCCAAAATATTTAGATGATTCTCTAATTCCTCTTAGATTACCTAACATTATTATAAGAACAATTAGAACACTTAATGAAACTTTAAATGCTTTAAGGTGTGGAAAAGCTGATGTAATCTGTTCAACACCTGAGGACACTGAAACAGCAACTGTTAATATATAATCAACAGAAAGTGCAGCTCCTGCAGTAATGCCTGCCCAAATTCCAATGTTGTCCTTTGCAACTACATAAGCACCTCCACCATTTGGATAACAGTCTATTGTTTGCCTATAAGAAAGCATCAAAATAAACAGTAAAACAATAATTGCAAATGAAACAACCATAACCTCTCTATAGGCTATTAACCCAACTAATGGAAGTAAAACAAGTAATACCTCTTGCCCCGCATAAGCAACAGACGAAATTGCATCGCTTGATAGAATAGGTAGTCCCCAAAAAACACCAAACTTCTCCTCATGCAATCTTTCATTCTCTAAAGGTTTACCAATTAATATTCTTTTTAATTTTTGTAACAAGCTTTCACCTTCCTAAGTATTATACTTTTCATATGATAAAATATAATTATACAACTATTTTGTTTATTTTCAATATAGGATTAAAAATAACCTATAGTATATTTATATAGCTTGTATATCATAATTAGTTATTTAAGATTTTTTTTATCTATTATTTATATAATATAATTGTTAATTTTATAAGGATTTCACAAGTTTTTAATGTATATATTTAAATTGACTTTATTTGATATCAAAGATAGAATTATTGCAAAAGACATATTTAGGACTTGGAGGTAATTTTATGACAGAGATCCTACTTTTCATTGTTATAGGTCTTGCTGCAGGAATTCTTAGTGGTATGTTCGGAATTGGTGGAGGTATTATTATCATCCCTGCCCTTGTTTACCTTTGTGGTTTTACACAAATTAAAGCACAAGGAACATCGCTTGCAATACTTCTCCCTCCTGTTGGTATATTTGCATTTTATGAATACTATAAACATGGAAATGTAAATTTGAAGGCATCTATATTTATAATTATATTCTTAGTTATTGGTTCTATTTTTGGTGCAAGGATTGCAAATAATATACCTGTATCTATTCTCAAAAAAGGCTTTGCACTACTACTTGCATTTGTTTCAATAAAGATGTTTTTTTCAAAATAATTATCATTGATTTTTTTGTAAGTTGTGATAAAATTAAAAATATATAGATAGGTGATGGAGTTCACCTTTAATTGCTTTAATGCTAATGACTCCTACAAATAACAATGATGTTATTTGTAGGAGTTTTTTGCTTATATAGAGGGTGTTATTATTAATAAAAGTATTATTTATTTTGAATTAATTTCTAATACATTCTATAAATGTCTATAATTTGCTAAAAACTGTTTATGATATACAAATACAAAAGATCACTAATATTCAAAAAAACCTGAAAGAAATAAAAAGAAAATCAGATTACAGATTTTCTAATGAGCCTTTATCTTTAGATGAAAAAGTAGCTTGGATAACAGCTGTAAAACTTTTTGTAGGGCATTTAGGAATAAAATAGATTTATACAGGAGGATTTGATTATGAGAAAATATATATTTATTGGAATAGGCGGGGCATCGGGCTCAATTACAAGAGCCTTTTTAGAGAGTATTCATATATATAATTATAAAGAAAATATCCCTCTAAATACACTTCTTATAAATTTAACTGGTAGTTTTCTATTATCACTTATTCTTACTATTGCATTAGAGATTTGGGCTATTGATGCTGATATAAGAATAGGCATAACAACAGGTTTTATTGGTTCTTATACAACATTTTCAACTTTGTGTAAAGAAACATTTAAGTTATTAGAAGTAGGTGATTACTTCTCTGCACTAAACTATTTAACAATATCAACAGTTTTAGGTCTTATTTTGTCATATTATGGCATTGTTGTTGCTCGAGAGGTAATAGCAAAAAGGGTTGGTTCAAATAACAACAATAATGATGACACAGAAAATATAACTGATTTAAATTATAACAGCGAGGTTGATTAAAATGCACTATCTTCTTGTTGGCTTAGGTGGAATTGTAGGAAGTATAACAAGGTTTGCTCTTGGTAAGTTTATCTCAGAGAAAAATAGTTCTGATTTTCCTATTGCAACTCTATTAATTAATATATCAGGAGCTTTTTTATTAGGCCTTGTAAATGGGATAGGTGTAAAAGATAAATTATATCTTCTTTTAGCAGATGGTTTTTTGGGAGCTTATACGACATTTTCAACTTTTATGTATGAGGGTATATTTCTTTTAGAAGAGGATGAAAAGATGCCTGCTTTTAGGTATATATTAGGAACAATATTTTTTGGTATAATTGGTTTTGTAGTAGGTTATATTTTAGGTAAATTTATTAGATAAAGTTTTTTGGGAGGCATTTATATGGATTTAGAAAAGAATTGTAAGATTCTAAAAATATACGTAAGTGAAGACTCAAAATATAAAGGACATAGCCTATATCATGCAATTATTCTAAAGCTTAGAGAATTAGGTATAGCAGGTGCTACTGTAATTAGAGGTATTGAAGGTTTTGGACAAGATAAAAGACTTCATACAGCAAGGATTGTTGATGCCTCACTGTCACTTCCTGTTGTAATCGAAGCTATTGATAATGCAGATAAAATTGATGCTGTAATTCCACATATAAAAGCTATGTTAAATGAAGGGCTTATGATAACTGCTGATATAAATGTTATTAAATATGGAAAATAAACTATCTTAACCATGCCGGTATATAACCGTCTTTTTTTTGTATATACCCATTTTAAAAATTAATTTGACATATTTCTATTAATACTTTAGAATTTTAAATAAAAAATAAGATTAGGAGAGATTAGAAAGATGAGCACAAGAAAGAAAGTTCCTTTTAAGACATTTCTTAGCGAAGATGAGCTTCCAAGGTATTGGTATAATATTTCGGCCGATTTGAGTTCCCCTCTTATGCCACCTTTAGACCCTCAAACAAAAAAGCCTTTAAATCCAGATAACCTAAAAGCAATATTTGCTGATGAACTTATCAAGCAAGAAATTTCTCAAGAAAGATTTATTGAAATCCCAGATGAGGTTTTTGAATTTTATAAGCAATACCGTTCAACCCCACTTATTCGAGCATATAATCTTGAGAAGTTATTAAATACTCCTGCAAGAATTTATTATAAATATGAGGGTGCAACACCATCTGGAAGCCATAAGCTAAATACTGCTATCCCACAAGCGTACTACAACAAAAAACAAGGTATCAAAAGACTTGCAACCGAAACTGGTGCAGGACAATGGGGGTCTGCATTATCAATTGCTTGTAACTTCTTTGGACTTGAATGTACTGTATATATGGTAAAAGTAAGTTATAATCAAAAGCCTTATAGAAAGATACTTATGGAGACATTTGGTGCTAAAGTCATACCAAGCCCAAGTAATTTAACACAGTCAGGAAGAAGTATACTTGAAAAAGAACCAAATTCGCCTGGAAGTTTAGGTATTGCAATAAGTGAAGCTGTTGAAGATGCTGCAACTCATGACGATACAAACTATACACTTGGTAGTGTTTTAAATCATGTAATTTTACATCAAACAGTTATTGGTGAAGAGGCTAAACTTCAAATGGAAAAGATTGACGAATATCCAGATATCGTTATTGGTTGTTGTGGTGGTGGAAGTAACTTTGCAGGTATTAGCTTCCCATTCTTAAGAGATAAGTTAACTCAAGGCAAAAATATAAGAGCAATTGCGGTAGAACCAACTGCTTGCCCAACACTTACAAAGGGTAAATTTACCTATGATTTTGGAGATGTTGCTGGTTTTACACCACTTATGATGATGTATACAGTTGGAAATAAGTTTGTTCCTCCAAGTATACATGCAGGTGGTCTTAGATACCATGGTGATTCTCCACTTGTAAGTAAATTATATAATGATGGCATAATCGAAGCAAAGGCTTATACACAAAATGAGGTATTCAGTGCTGCAGTTATGTTTGCAAAATCTGAAGGTATTATCCCAGCTCCAGAGTCTTCACATGCTATCAAGGCGGCAATTGATGAGGCAATACTTGCAAGAGAAGAAGGAAAAGAAAAGACAATTCTATTTGCTTTAAGTGGACATGGTCATTTTGATTTAGCTGCATATGATGATTTTTTAAATGGAAGACTTGAGGACATTGAAATAGATGATAAACTAATTGATAACTCATTAAAGCAACTACCATGCATTGAGGATTAAACTCTTTTAAATGGCAATAAGAGAATTTTTTATAAATAGGAATAAAGGCCTTCTTAGTTGGAAGTATTAATATATTTATTTCTATATAAGGGGGATTTTATTCCTATTTTTTATTTTGATTTCTTTCACATTATCAGTTATATAATAAAATATTTACACGTGTTATTTACACATGATATAATATTAATGTAAGGGGAGGGTTGAGGTGAAACCTAAAGATCTAATAAAAGAACTTGAAAAAGATGGTTGGTTTGAAGTAAGACAAAAAGGTTCTCATAAACAATTTAAACATATAAATAAAAAAGGTACAGTAACTGTCCCTTTCCATAATAAAGATCTTGACCCAAAGACACTAAATAGTATTCTTAAACAGGCAGGGTTAAAAAAATGACTTGTTGCTTAAGTAATTTATATAAATTTTATATTATCAATGAGAGGAGGGCTTATTATGCAAGATAAATATATTTTCCCAGCAATTTTTGAACCTGGAGAAAATGGTGGTTACTTTATCACTTTTCCTGACTTACCTGGCTGTATTACAGAAGGTAAAACGCTTGAAGAAGCTTTATATATGGCTAAAGATGCTTTGGAACTTCATATATATGGTTTAGAAGAAGATGAAGAGGAAATTCCTTCTCCTACACCTCCTGAAAAAATCAATGTTCCGAAAGGTTCTTTTATTGTGCCAATCGTTGTATATATGCCACCAATAAGGGAAGAAATGGCTAACAAAAGTGTCAATAAAACAGTTACCCTCCCAAGGTGGTTAAACAAAGCTGCAGAAGAGGCTAATATAAACTTTTCTCAGTTATTACAACAAGCCATAAAGGCTCAACTTGGTATTAAAAACCACAGTTTATAATTGAGGGGTATTTTCCCCTCAATATTTTTTTAACTGCTTATTTATACTTTTTTCTCTGCTTTTCTTTTTTTTATTTTCTCAATTTTAAGCATTTATTATTTCAATTTAAAATTGCAATTTAGAATATATATTTATTTTAATTTTATACTTGATGCTTTTTTTATAATTTATTACCATAAAAAATAATAAATAGTTTTGGAGGGAATATCTGATGAAAAAAGCATATTTCTTTGTTATTATTCTTATTTTAGGAATAGTTCTTTTATTTCCTACTATTCCTGTAAAAGCAGATATATATTCATCTAAAAACGAAACTACTGCTGTAGTATGGCTTGTAAGAGCTGGTAATATAGCAGCTCCAGTTACACAATCAGTGGATAACAGAGTGGGCTTTTGGTTCAATCAGATATCTTCGACAGAGCGTTATGTAACAAAATTAGATCTTTGTATTACTGCTTATGAGGCAAGAGGTCTATATCTTGGAACCGGGTTTTCTGAAAGGGCTGAATTGCTAAATTTGAGTTGTTATCGCAATGGAAGTCTTATAAATAGCTTTTCAGGCTATCAACTAACATATCCAACAATAATCGATTCACCTTCTGACCTAGTTCGATATGGCTATAGGAGTTGTAACTATCTTTATAACCCTCTTGTTGACAGTTGGAATGTAAGAGGAGAAACTATTCTTTATTTTGACGCAGCTATAAACAGTTGGCAGAGATTTAGTATTTATTATTAAGAAAGAAGGTGAGCAATATGAAAAGAAAAGTTTATTATGGAATTTTAATTTTAATTATAATAATAGTTATAACAGGTGGAATTTTATTTAAGAAAAATATTCTTTCGGCTGAAGATTCAATGAGTAATTTGATAAATAAAACATTAAATATTGATAAGAATAGCAGCAATGATGTTGTTTCGACTGTTGAAGGACAGCCAATATACAAAAAAGACCTTGAAATAGCAGAATTGTTTGATAAGACAAGAGTTGAAAATCAAAATAAATTCATTGAACTCAATAGTGAAGTGAAAATATCCCCTGCTCGACAAAAAACAAGAAAAGAACTTTTGGATGAACTTATAGAAAGAAAAGCAATAATGGAAGTAGCTAAAAAAGAAGGATATATAGTAACAAAAAAAGAAGCTGAAAATTACTATAACAATATTCAAAATACCATAAATGATATTTTAAATGGGAAAATAAAAGGAAATGTAGAAGATGCTAAAAAAGCCAAAGAATTATTAGATTTATATAAATCAAATCTTTCTGAGGATGAATTTAAAGAAAAGATTATAGGTGCATATCAAGAAATACTGACAATAAGTAAATATTTTAAAGCAAAAACTGATGAATATATTAAATCACATCCGAACGCAACAAACGATGAAATAAACCAATTTGTAGATAGTCTTAAGAAAAATATCAAATCAAGTACCAGAATTGAAGTAAAAGACCCTGAGTTACAATAAAAATGTAAACTGTATTATTTCAAAAATAAGATTTGAAATTGGGTATGTATACAATTTTGTGTAATTCAAATTAAGCAATTAATTTTTCTATGTTTTTTTTAAAAAGCCATAAAGGCTAAGCTTAGCATAAGAAACTATAGAAAACAAAGAGGGTGTTTCAAAAAATCAAACACCCTCTTATATTTTACATATTGATTGTCCCTTTTTATTCTTCAGATATCTTATAAAGCATCTTGTTTATCGCATTTACATATGCCTTTGCACTTGCTTCTAAAATATCAGTTGAAACGCCTCTGCCCAAAAAGGCTTTGCCATCTTTTCGTATTCTTACTGTAACCTCACCAAGTGCATCTTTTCCTTGTGTTACTGCCTTAATGCTGTAGTCGTCAAGTTCTACCTGAATATTTGTTATTCTATCAATTGCTTTGAAAATTGCATCAACAGGGCCATCTCCAGTTGAAGCTTCTTCAAATTCTTCATCACCTGATTTTATTTTCACACTTGCAGTTGAAATTAAGCTATTTCCACTTATTATCTGGAATTTTATAAGCTCATAAGCCTCTTTGATTTCAAGTGATTTTTGCTCTAAAAGTGCTTCAATATCTCTATCCAAAACAACCTTCTTTTTGTCGGCTAAAACTTTAAACTTTTCAAAAGCAGCATCAATTTCTTCTCTTGAAAGCTCTGTAAATCCGAGTTCTTTAAGTCTTTCTTCAAAAGCATGTCTTCCAGAATGTTTACCAAGAACCATTTTATTCTTTGGTAGTCCTATCATTACAGGATCAATTATCTCATATGTTGTTCTTTCGGATAGTACTCCATGCTGATGAATACCCGACTCATGAGCAAAGGCATTAGAGCCAACAATTGCTTTATTAGGTTGCACAAATACACCTGTTAGGTTACTTACAAGTTTACTTGCTCTATATATCTGTGTTGTATCTATACCAACATCAAGATTATAGTAATCTTTTCGAGTTAAAAGCCCCATAACAATCTCTTCCATAGCTGCATTTCCAGCTCTTTCACCAAGTCCATTTATAGTGCATTCAAGCTGGATTACACCCTCTTCTGCAGCAGCAAGGGTATTTGCAACAGCAAGCCCCAAATCGTTATGGCAGTGAACAGATAGCTCTACCTTATCAATATCAGGTACACCTTGCTTGATAGCTCTAATTATCTTTTTCATTTCTGAAGGTGTTGTATATCCTACTGTATCTGGGATATTTATAACTGTTGCACCAGCTTTAATAACTGCATCAATTACCTTTATCATAAAATCAATTCTTGTTCTTGTTGCATCTTCGCATGAAAACTCAATGTCATTTACATACTTCTTAGCATACTTTACCATTGCAACAGCTCTTTCTAAAACCTCATCTTCTGTCATTTTAAGCTTATACTTCATGTGGATATCGCTTGTTGCAATGAAGGTATGAATTCTTGGACTTTGGGCATTTTTCAAAGCCTCATAGGCTCTGTCAATATCCTTTTCAATAGCTCGTGCAAGTGATGCAACAGTACAATCCTTAATATTTTCTGATATTGTTTTAACAGCCTCAAAATCCCCAGGTGAAGCAATTGCAAACCCAGCTTCAATAACATCAACCTTAAGTTTCTCAAGCTGTTTTGCTATTTGAATCTTTTCGTTAACATTAAGGCTTACACCAGGTGTTTGCTCACCATCACGAAGGGTTGTATCAAATATCTTAATTCTTTTTTGACTCATATTTAACCACCTTACTCTTTAATAGGTTTTATCCAAGGCATCATCTTTCTTAATTCTTTACCAACCTGCTCTATTAAAAGGTTTTGCTCTCTCTTTCTTATTGCATTAAATTCCGGTCTTCCAGCCATATTTTCAAGTATCCATTTTTTAGCAAATGTGCCATTTTGAATCTCTTCAAGTACCTTTTTCATCTCTTTTCTTGTTTCTTCAGTAATAATTCTCTTTCCTGTCATGTAGTCGCCATATTCAGCAGTATCTGAAATTGAATATCTCATTAAGGATAATCCACCTTGCCAAATTAAATCAACAATTAGCTTCATCTCATGTAAACATTCAAAATATGCAATCTCTGGTTGATATCCAGCTGCAACAAGTGTTTCAAAACCTGCTTTAATAAGCTCTGTAACACCACCGCAAAGAACTGCTTGTTCACCAAATAGGTCTGTTTCTGTTTCTTCTTTAAATGTAGTAAGTATTACTCCACCTCTTGAAGCACCAATTCCTTTAGCATATGCTAATGCCTTATCTAAAGCTTTACCTGAATAGTCTTGGTGAACTGCAACAATTGCAGGAACACCTTTTCCTTCTTCATATTGACTTCTAACTGTGTGTCCTGGCCCTTTTGGTGCAATCATTATTACATCAACAAATGGTGGTGGAACAATCTGTCCAAAATGAATATTAAAACCATGTGCAAAAGCAAGTGCCTTACCTTCTGTGAGATTTGGCTCTATACTTTCTTTATATAGTTTTGGTTGCTTTTCATCATTTACAAGTATCATAATTATATCTGCCATTTTAACTGCTTCTGCTGCTGTTGTAACCTTAAGGCCATGAGCTTCTGCTTTTGCCCATGATTTACTACCTTCATACAAACCTACAACAACATTTACACCAGAATCCTTTAAGTTTAGTGCATGTGCATGTCCCTGGCTTCCAAAACCAATTACCGCAACTGTCTTATCCTTTAATAAATCAAGATTACAATCAGAATCATAAAAAATCTTTGCCATATTATTCGTCCTCCTCTATTTTACTATTTTTTGTTATTACTTTATTTCCTCTTTCAATGGCAATTATGCCAGTTTGAACAACCTCTTTTATACCATACTGCCTTACAAGCTCCATAAAAGCACTTATTTTATCTTCATCGCCTGATATCTCAATAGTAAGCGTTTCTTTTGAGACATCAACAATGTTTGCTCTAAAAATTTCGGTAATCTGGATTATCTCTGAACGGGTTTGTGAATTAGCACTAACTTTAATTAAGGCTAACTCTCTTTCAACAGCTTCTTTTGGATTTAATTTTTTAATCTTAATTACATCTATAAGCTTATTAAGTTGCTTTGTTACCTGCTCAACAATATAATCATCACCATTTACAACAATGGTCATACGGGATATATTAGGGTCATCAGTAACGCCTACCGCAAGGCTATCAATATTAAATCCTCTTCTTGAAAAAAGCCCTGCTACTCTTGAAAGTACACCAGGATGATTTTCTACTAATACCGATAAAGTGTATTTCACAACAAAATCACCAACCTTTCTATAATAATCATGTTATTGTAGGCTCATCTGGTTTTGTTACAACTTCTAACA
Source organism: Caldicellulosiruptoraceae bacterium PP1 (assembly GCA_041320695.1). Classification (NCBI taxonomy): domain Bacteria; kingdom Bacillati; phylum Bacillota; order Caldicellulosiruptorales; family Caldicellulosiruptoraceae; species Caldicellulosiruptoraceae bacterium PP1. The sequence continues at coordinate 199,761 of JBGGOQ010000003.1, forward strand.
AAAATGGCTTTTTAGAGTTTTTCATTATTGATATAGCTTCAGACAGTTTATCTTTATTATCAAGCTTTAGATATTCAAGACTATAAGCCTTTGCTAAAAGTTCAAAATCTGGATTTCCATCAAGGCATGTTGCAATAAATCTTGATGAACATCTTTTCTTTTGTATCTCATAAACCATTCCAAGCCTTGAATTATTAAAAAGAACAATTTTTATTGGTATCATCTCACGTTTTATTGTTGCTAACTCTTGCATTAGCATTTGAAAGCTACCATCGCCTGTTATAACTATAACCTCTTCATCTGGATTTGCAAACTTTGCACCAATTGCTGCAGGAACCCCATATCCCATAGTACCGAGTCCTCCAGATGAAATAAAAGTTCTTGGTTTTTTAATAAGTGTATTGTGTGCAGCCCATATCTGATGCTGTCCTACATCAGTTGTTATTATATATTCACCTTTGTAAATATTTGATATTTCTTTTAATACCTCAAATGGCCTTAAGTAATCAATGTTAGATACACTCTTATTTGTATTTTCATCAATTATTTCTTGTGCCCAGCATAAGTCTTTTTCTGTTATTCTATTTAAAATCTCTCCAAGAATATATTTTGCATCACCAACAATTGGTACATCTGTTCCAACATTTTTGCCAATTTCGGCTGGATCTATATCAATGTGAATTATCTTCATTTTTTCTGTGATTTTTGTGTCACCTAAAGCCCTGTCGCCAAGCCTCGCTCCAACAACAATTAAAAGTTCAGCTTCTCTTAACGCTATATTAGCCTTTTTTTGTCCATGAGAACCAATCATTCCTAAATAAAATGGATGGTCTGTAGGAATTGAGCCAATTCCCATTAATGTAGATATCAATGGTATTTTATGTTTCTCTATTAGTTTTTTTAGATTATCAGAAGCATTTGATGAAATAACGCCACCACCAGCACAGATTAATGGCTTTTTTGCAGTTTCAATAAGATCAATTGCTTTTTTGATTTGTAAAGGATGCCCTTTTATTGTTGGTTTATAACCTTTTATGTCAATTGATATACTTTGAGGGTACTCAATCTCTTGTTGTTGAATGTCAAAAGGTATATCAATAAGCACAGGCCCTTTTCTACCAGTTGAAGCAATATAAAAAGCCTTTTTTATTATTTCAACTATTTTTTTAGGGTCTTTAACTAAAAAATTATGTTTGCAAAAAGGTGCTGTCGCTCCAGTAATATCAACCTCTTGAAATACATCTCTTCCAATAAGGCTTGACATTACCTGACCTGTTATTGCAACAATTGGGACAGAATCCATATATGCAGTTGCAATGCCTGTAATAAGATTTGTTGCCCCTGGCCCTGATGTTGCAACACAAACACCTACTTTATCTTTAGAACGTGCATAACCACTTGCTTCATGAACAGCTGCTTGTTCATTTCGAACAAGAATATGTTTTATATCAGAGTTGTAAAGAGCATCATAGAAAGGATAAATAGCTGCTCCGGGTATACCAAATATATATTCAACGCCTTCTTCTTGTAATGCTTTTACCATTGCCTGTGCTACCGTAATCTTCCCCATATTCCTCACCCTCAATATAATGAAATGTCCGCCTGATATAAATTTCAGGTCGGACATAGAAGTCTTACCATCATACGATTTTACTTAAATTTTGAAATATTTTAGCATGTATTTTTATTCGTGTCAAGTAAAGTTAGTAATACGAAAAAATCATTAATAAAATAGTTTTTAGTGATTAAAATTCATTTAATAGGAAATTTCAGAAAAGATTAATAACATCTATCATAGCAAAATAATTTTCCACTGGAACATAATAAGGTACACTATTTCCTGTCCCAAGTGCATAACCACCTTTATCAAGTGTTTTTTCTATCATATTTATACAACGCTTTGTTATTTCTTCTTTGCTTGATCTACATACAAAATCAACATCAATACCACCTAATATTGATATTTTGGGGAAATATGTATCGTATGCTTGTTCAACAGGCATTATTTTATCTTCGTATGAATGTTTTGCATCAAATTTCATGTCATAAATAATATCATCCATTACCTCTTTTAAATTTCCACATGAATGTAATATTACTGGCAGACCTTTTTGATGAGCAATTTCAATTATCTTTTTATAATATGGAAAGACATACTTACGTAAATGGCTTGGGCTTATCATTGTTTGAGTATTAAATCCCCAATCATCATTAGCAATAATAGCACCAACTCCGTCAAACTCCATACAAATTCTGTAGTATTTGATTAATCTTTCTCCAATGTTTTTAAAAATGCTTTCTGCAAGTTCAGGTTCTTCAAAAAGCATATAGCACAAATTATCGTAACCTACTAATGCAATTGTATTCTCAAGAATACCACTTGGCCCATAAGCTATCATTTTCATGCCTTCTGGTAATTCTTTTCCTAAAGCAATCAATATAGAATAATCAAAATCTTCAGGCTCAGGCCATTCATATTTTTCAAAGCTTTCATAATCAGTAATTACAAAACCTTCATTAAGAGATATTGTGCTTTCTACATGTTGATTATTTTTGGGAAAATGAAAATCTGAGCCATGAATAGTAAAATAGTCATAACCTGCACGCTGATAAGCTATCATCACCTTTTTATAATATGAAATTGTATCAATTGATTTAATTTCAGGTACTAAATAATCATATAGCTTATCATTCAGAAAAAATTCAAAAAGAGTTGGTCTTTCCGGTTTTTGCTTATTAAGAATCTTTAATAAATTGTCAAAATTAGGCTTTCTATTCATTTCCTCCACCCTCATAAATTAATTAATTAATTTAATTATATAATATTTTACATAAAAAAATAAATAAGAGGGTATAAAAATGTTAAATACCCTCTTACTACCAATATTTGTTATAACACAAAAGGCATTACTAATAATATTAAAGTTAAAATAATAATAAATATTACTGTTGCCCATGCTATTATATTGAATGTTTTACTATTGGTGTATTCACCCATAACTTCTTTGCTGTTTGTAAGTTTCAACATGTATATAAGTATTATAGGCACCAATATACCATTAATTTCTTGTGCGATAAGCATAATTTTTATAAGTGGAACATTGGGAAGTAAAATTATACCAGCACCAATAACAATAAAAAATAAGATAATTCCATAAAAAATAGGTGCATCCTTAAATTTCTTGTTAAGTCCATTTTCAAAGCCAAATGCCTCAGTTATTGCATAAGATGTTGATAAAGGAAGTATATGGGCTCCCAAAAGTGAAGCACCAAATAACCCTATTGCAAAAAGATATGCAGCATATTTCCCAGCTAAAGGCTCTAATGCTCTTGCAGCATCACCAGCAGTATCAATCAATATACCATGTTTATGAAGTGTAGCTGCTGTTGTTACAATTATGAAAAAGGCAACAAAATCGGTAACAAATGCCCCTAAAAAAACATCTATTCTTTCATACTTAAGATGTTTTGTATCAAGGCCTTTATCAACAACCGATGACTGTAAGTAAAACTGCATCCAAGGAGTTATTGTTGTCCCGATCATAGCAATAAAAATCAAAACAAAGTCAGATTTTAAACTAAAAGAAGGAACAAATGTATTTTTAAAAACCTCGTTCCAATTTGGTTTTGCCATAAAACCTGAAAATATATAAGTAAGATATACAAGTGATATTATGAGAAAAAACTTTTCTGCTTTTTTATATGAACCCTTTGTTATTACCATCCACACAATAAAAGCAAATAAAGGAACAGATATATATTTAGGTATACCAAAAATTTCAAGGCTTGCTGCAATGCCAGCAAATTCAGCAATTGTAGTAGTAAGATTAGCAATTAACAATGTTACCATAGCAAAGAGTGTCATCTTGACACCAAAGTTTTCCCTAATCAAGTCTGATAAGCCTTTACCTGTAACAACCCCCATTCTTGCTGCCATCTCTTGAATTACTGCAAGTGAAATTGTAATTATAAAAAGCCCCCAAAGCATTCTATATCCAAACATAGCTCCAACAGAAGCATATGTTGCAATCCCTGCAGCATCATTATCGGCATTTGCTGTAACAAGTCCAGGACCAATAATGCCTAATATCAGCATTAACTGTGTTAAAAAATTACTTTTCTTTACTTTTGTCATATTAAACACCTCTTATACAATCTTTTTCCTTGCTTTAAGTAGTTCGTATACAATATCATTAATTATAACTACTCCGACTAATTTTTCATCGTTGTCAATAACTGGAACAGCTAAGAGGCTATATTTTGAGATAATATCAACAAGTGAATTTATATTATCAGTATCCATTACACTAATTACTTCTCTATTCATAATCTCATAAAGTGGTGTCTCAGGCTCTGAAATAACAAGATCCCTTAATGAGACAACACCTGATAGTTTATCATCATTATCTGTTACATATAAGTAATATATAACATCTGGTTCAGGTTTTAATTTTCTTAGCTCATATATTGTCTGTTCTACTGTAAAGTGTGTTTTGAATGATATAAAATCAGTAACCATTATACTTCCAACTGCGTTTTCAGGATATTCCATAAGTTCTTTAATTTCATCAGATGCCTCTTTCTCCATCTCATTAAGAAGCTCTTCTGCCTTTTCTTCTTTCAAATCATCTAAAATGTCTGCAACCTCGTCTGCTGGCATTCTCTCTAATACATCTGCTGCCTTTTCTATTGGTAAACTTTCTAGGACATTTATTTGTGCAGTTACTTCAAGTTCCTCTAAAACATCTGCTGCTTTTTCATCATCTAATGACGCAAAAACCTGAGCCTGTGTCTTTTTATCAAGTTCTTCAATAATGTCTGCTAAATCAGATGGATGTAATGTCGAAAGCTTAACATAAGAGGTAGAAAGCTTTATATCAGTCCTTGGCGATGATATAGGTTCAACATCGTCCCATAAAATTAACTTGCTTTGAATACTTTTCTTAAATGGCTTTAATATATTTTTTATAGGTTTTGCAAGGCCTAACCTTCTTAATAGCCCTTCCATGCCAATATCAACAGCAATTACAAAAACCCCTGTTGAAAGAAGTGCTAATCTTACATCATTGACCCTTACAACCTTACGGCCATTCATATCAACTATTTGCTTATCCATTATGTGCTTTACTAAATAGATAACATCCTGATTTAAGATATCAATCTCTTTAAATTCTGAACATTCCAAAACATACTGACCTTTTTCTTTATATATTTCAAATAAAGAAAAATCAACAATCTTTATGTCCTTACTTTGCTTAATTTTTGCTGCAATTACCTTAGGTCTAATTGTTGAAACATCAACTATTAAATCAAGTAAAGATGCATTAGCACCACTTGGATTTTGTATTTTGTTCCCCAATATCCTACTTAAATAAAAGCTTGTTACTCTTACCATTACGCACCCCTCCTAAAAAATTTTTTATTTAGAGAGGTGCTTGTTAATCTATAGAAATAAGCACCTCTCCAGATGCATTCTTTTATTAAGACATTTACTCACAGGGCCAGAATCCATTAAGATCTCATCTCCTTTATTTTTAATAAGAACCAATAAAATGACAAAAAAATAAATGCCTTCACCAAAACAAAGCGAGGTGAAAGCATTGTACCCATCTTCTCTCACCCCGTTCAAGCTTTGGCACTACATGGCCTAAAAAGCTGCATTAGGTTATGCCTTGTATTCGGCAAAACCTGCTGACCAGCTAAGATTGTCTCCAACCTTTCGCGGCAGCAGCCTATATCCTTGTAGGAACCTCGCCTACCGAGTGTGAAATTATGTTAATTTTCAACTACTATTTTAGCACAAAAATAACATTTTTCAAGCGTAAAATTCATTTTTTTCGTGTTTTTCATTATATTTTATATAATATCTTTATTTTTCTTTTATTTTCTCTAATATATACATCATCATTTCATTCTTTTCAATAATATTTGGATGTAAAATATTTTTTTCTCTTATTGTTTTAATTCCTTGTGGTATTTCTTTTTTTGTTATTTTATTTAACATATCAATTGCATCAAAATGATTTATATCAATATATTTATTGTCTTCTAAGGCATTTAAAACATCATATGCAAATTTATAAGGATTTGCTGTTTGGAGAATTATAGTTTTGGTTAAATCTCCTGTTTTATCGAAATATTTATTGTAAACATTAAACGCAACAGCTGAATGTGTATCGATAAGATAATCATGAATTTTGTAAACCTTCTTTATTTCCTGCTTTGTTTCTGCATCAGTGGAATAATCAGCATAAAAACTATCTTTTATCTTATTTAGCAAATCTTCTTCTATATTATAATATCCATCCCTTTTCAATTTATCCATAAGAATTTTGATTTTTTCTGAGTCCCTATTTGAAACAAGATAAAGTAATCTTTCAAGATTGCTTGCAATTAAAATATCCATTGAGGGAGAAATTGTTTTATAAAATTGGCGTCTTCTATCATAAACGCCTTTATTAATAAAATCAGTCAATACATTGTTCTTATTTGATGCAACAATAAGCTTATTTATAGGTAAGCCCATTTCTTTGGCTAAATACCCAGCCAAAACATTACCAAAGTTGCCTGTTGGTACAACAAAATTAACCTTTTGCCCTAATTCTATTTCATTTGTTTTTACAAGTTTAATATATGAATAAGCATAATATACTATCTGTGGTATTAATCTTCCCCAATTTATTGAATTAGCTGATGTAAAGAAATATCCTTCATCCTTAATTCTTTTACAGTTCTCATCTGATGTGAATATTTCTTTTACGCCATTTTGTGCATCATCAAAATTGCCTTTTATACCAGCAACAAATGTGTTTTTGCCCTCTTGTGTAGTCATCTGCCTTTTTTGAACCTCTGAAACACCTTCTGATGGATAGAATACAATTATCTTTGTGTTTACTACATCTTTAAAACCTTCTAAAGCTGCTTTACCTGTATCACCAGAGGTTGCAACTAAAATTAAGGCTTTTTTTGTTTCCAACTTATCAATTGATTTTATTAGTAAATGAGGTAATATCTGAAGTGCAACATCCTTAAACGCATACGTTGGTCCATGCCAAAGCTCCAAAGCAAATTTATTATTATCTAATTTAACCAACTCAACAACATCTTTATCAAACTTATTATCATTATAGGCATTGTTTATACACTCATTAAGTTCTGTATCAGAAAAGTCATCTAAATAATCCTTCAAAATATAATATGCAAATTCTTTATAATTGTTAAATTGAATAATATTGTTTAAATCAATATTTATAAATTTTTCAGGTATAAATAAACCTCCATCGCTTGCAATACCGTTTTGTATAGCTTGTTTACTTGTAATTCCTTTAATACCTCTTGTGCTTTCATAAAGCATGCTTACTCTCTCCTTAAATCTATTTATAAATATAAATATTATACAATTATTCTTAATCTAAAAAAAGACATTAAAAGATATATAAATGTCTCATTTTATGTTAAAATAGTAATATACAATTTTTCACAGCAAAAAGGAGGAAAAAATAATGAGTAACATTATTAGTTTGCAATTATACACTTTAAGAGACTTAATGTCAAATGATTGGCAATCTACATTAAAGAAGGTAGCTGAAATTGGCTACAAAGGGATTGAACTTGCTGGTTTTCCTACTGATGCACAAACTTTTAAAAGCTTTTTAGATTTGGTAGGCCTTACTGTAACAGGTGCTCATATAGCGATTGACCAAATAGAGAACGAATACAATAATATTATAAACTTTGCTAAAACAGTTGGTTTTGAAAATATAATTATTCCATATTATGCTGAAGAAGAAAGAAGTACAAAAGAAGCTTGTTTGAAATCTGCACAAAGAATTAATGAATTAGGTAAAAAGCTAAAAAATGATGGCTTAAAATTATTGTATCACAATCATGATTTTGAATTTAAGAAAGTTGAAGATACCACATTTTTTGAAGTTCTTTATAATAACACTGATAAAGAATACCTTAATTTTGAATTTGATCTTTTCTGGGTAACTTATTCTGGACAAGATGCACTTGAATTTATTAAAAAATATCAAGATAGGACAAGCATAATTCATGTTAAAGATATGAATGCTGAAACAAGGAAATTTACTGAAGTTGGAACAGGAATTGTAGATTATAAATCAATTGTAGATTACATGAAAGACAAGGTTGAAATATTTGTTGTTGAACAGGATATTTGCTTCACGCTCCCACCAATCGAAAGTATTGCTGTAAGTTATAATAATTTGTCAAAGATGTTTTAAAAATTAAAGGCTACCCAAATGAATTTTGGATAGCCTTTAATTATTTCTCATACTCTTCATTAAGTTTATATGACAGAACCATAAGACTATCAATAAGATGAACATTCTCAACAATTATATTATTTTTTACATCTATCTCTTTTTCAGTAAAATTCCATATCCCTTTTATTCCGCCTTCAATCATAATATCAGCTACTTTTTGTGCTGCCGCACTTGGAACAGTAAGTATACCAATATCTACATTGTTATTTTTAATGAAGTCTTTCATTATATCTATATGAAAAACCTCTACGCTACCAATTTTTTTACCAACCTTTTCTATATCAGAGTCAAAAATACCAATAATCTGAAATCCTTTTGCTGAGAAATTTTTGTAGTTTGCAATAGCATGTCCTAAATTCCCGGCCCCTGCAATAACCATTTTAAAATTTCTATCAAGACCTAAAATCTTGTAAAGATTATCTTTCAAAACCATTGTATTGTATCCATATCCTTGTTGACCAAATCCACCGAAATTGTTAAAATCTTGTCGTATTTGAGATGCCGTATATCCCATGCGTTCACTAAGTTCTGTAGAGGAAATTTTCATAATATCATGAGTAATTAAATCTTCAATGTGTCTTAAATACCTTGGAAGTCTTCTAATAACAGCAGATGATACAATTTTCTTTTTATCCAAATTAATTCCCTCCCATCTTTTGTTGGGCTTGGTTGATATTTTTTTGACAATATAAGCTTTTTTTAAAGACCTGTAATAACAGGCCTCTTATGATCTTCTTTTGCTATCATATCTTTTTTTAAAATCATTTAATTTCTCATCGCTCTCTTTTAAAAACTTCATGAGTTTATCTTCAAAATCAAGTTCTTTATTTTTGTTTTGCTTAAATGGTTCTTTTCTTTCCTTGGCCTTTTTAATTGATAAGCTAATTCTACCACCTTGGTCAGAAACACTCAAAATTTTAACTTTAACAATTTGATCTTCTTTTAAAAATTCTCTAACATCTTCTACATAATCTTCTGAGATCTCCGAAATGTGTACAAGACCAGTATTCCCATCAGGTAGTTCAACAAATGCTCCATATTTTGTAATATTCCTAACTTTACCTTCAACAATGCTTCCTTTTTGAATTGACACTATTATCCTCCTAATCTTTTCTTTTACGTTCTTTATCAATAAAAATAACATCATTCTTTTTTGCAAGATTTAATTTTTCTCTTGCAAGTTTTTGTATGTAATCACCGCTTTTTACATATTCAGCAAGTCTTTTTAATCTTTCGTTTTCTTTTTTTACTTGATTAATCTGTTTTAAAACTTCAACCTGCTGTGTTTTTATTGAATTTAGCAAAATCCTTTGTTTAACAATTGCAGTTGAAAAATAGCCTAAAATTAATAAAATACAAATTATTGTAATAAGTCTTTTAAAAAATCTCAACTTTTTCATATGGCGACCTTCTTTCTTAAGGACCCCAAAATGTATTTTTATTTTAACACAATTTACTTTCTATTAAAAGTATTAAATCTGAAAATTTTAAGTAGAATATTTCTAAAATGATGTGAAAAAAGAGTAAAATAAACATAAAAACCAATAATCAATGCTAATACCATATACCAAGTAATATTAAAATAATCAATTTTATAAAATAAATAAAAAAGTACTATACTGCCACTACTTAAAAAAATAAAAAAGTATAAATCTCTTATAATCATTTTGTGTATCTTCCTAAAGAAGAATATATCGTATAAAATGCCTACTGGAAAGGCACAAAAAAAGGATAATATAAAATTATTAAGCTGTTCTTGCATTTGGGACATATTGTTTTCCCCTTACCTAAAAAATCTTGAAAATAGCCCCTTCTTTTGAAATTGGCCATACTCAAGTGAATAGATATCTCCCTCTATAAAAGCATCACCAGTGTCAGTATTTATTTTGTTGATCTTAAGATTTGAGCCTTTAATTATTAAAATATCTTGGTCAACAATGAGTACAATATTATTTTCATCAAAACTTTCTACATCATCAATCCCATTAACAGTTAATTTATATCTATTTTCAAGGATAAGACTATGAACCTTTTTATTTATATTCTTTTTGTCATCCATAAATATTTCAACTCTTTACATATTCTCATTTAATTTATATTTAATTATTCTATAATTTATGCATTTATTCTATTATTTCATAAAGACCTCCTGCTTGACTTTTTGTTGCAGCTTCATTTATTGATGTTACCCTACATTTAAAAACCTTTTCTGAAAACCTAACTTCTATTATATCTCCTACATTTACCTCAGATGATGGCTTTGCAACTTTTCCATTTATAGACACCCTTCCTGCATCACAAGCTTCTTGGGCAACTGTTCTTCTTTTTATTATCCTTGAAACCTTTAGATACTTATCAATTCTCATAAAATTCACCCCACGTGTAAAAATATTATGGCTGCAGATGCCTCTGCAGCCATAATGCACAAGATTTATTTTGCAACTGCGTCTTTAAGAACTTTTCCAGCCTTGAAAACTGGAACTTTTGTTGCAGGTATTTTAATCTCTTCTTGAGTTTGTGGATTTCTACCAACTCTTTCTGCTCTTTCTCTAACTTCAAATGAACCAAATCCAACTAATTGAACCTTATCATTATTTTGAAGTGCTTCTGTAACTGCGTCAACAAATGCATTTAATGCTTTTTCTGCATCTTTCTTTGTTAAACCACTCTTTTCTGCCATTGCTGATATAAGTTCATTCTTATTCATGTGAATCCTCCTTAAACATTAGTTTTCTAAATATTTCTATTCTATATTTATATCAAAAATCCTTCTTTTTGCAAGGGTTTTTTATATTTTTTTTGCTTTTTCCCATAAAAAGTCCATCTCTTTTAAGGTCAAATCAGTCAAATTGTTACCATTTTTAGTTGTTTCTTCTTCTATATATGAAAATCTGGTAATGAATTTGTTTATTGTTTTTGTCAACGCTTCTTCAGGATTTATATTATAAAACCTGGATACATTTACTACTGCAAACAATAAGTCACCAAGTTCTTCAGAAATTTTTTGGTTATCTTCTATTTTTCGAGCTTCTTCAAATTCATTAAGCTCTTCATATACCTTTTTAATACAATCTTCGACATTGTCCCAATCAAATCCTACACGTGCCGCTTTTTCCTGTACCTTATAGCTTCTTAGTAATGCAGGTAATTCTTTAGGTATACCTTTTAGTGAATCAGTAACTGTCTTTTCTGATTTCTCTTCCATCTTTATCTTATCCCAATTATTAAGGACCTCTTGTGGTGTATTTAGGTCATCTTCTCCAAATACATGTGTGTGCCTTTTTTTCATCTTGTCACACACAGTTGTAATAACATCATATACATCAAATCTATTTTCTTCTGAGGCAATTTCAGAATGAAAAACAATCTGTAATAGCAGGTCACCTAATTCTTCTTTAATTTTATCATCATCATTAAGGTCCAACGCTTCCAAAACTTCATATGTTTCTTCGATAAGGTATCTTTTAAGTGTTTGGTGTGTTTGAACCTTATCCCAAGGACATTCTTTTCTAAGAATCTTCATTATGTTTATTAAATCTTCAAAGTTATTTTTTTGCACTTAAGACCCTTCTCCTTTTAGTTTTTGGTTTTTTATTAATATTATTATAATTTTTAATATTTTAATTTAAAAGACTCTTTTGCATATATTTCTTTCTTGTTGCTTCTCCACCTCTTAAATGTCTTTCTGCTTTATTTTTATCAAGGATTTGTCTTACCTCTGTATATAGCTTTTTGTTCATCTTGTGAAGCCTATAGGTAAGATCATTATGAACAGTGGATTTTGATACACCAAGTTTTTTGGCAACATCTCTTACTGTTGACTTTTCATCAATAATATATAAAGCAGCCTCTAAAACCCTCTTTTCGATATCACCTTTCACAAAAACTTTTCCTCCTAAATAGCATATCCTTAGTAGGATTATATGCTTATAGGAGTAAGAAGTTTCTAAAAAGGAAGTCAAAATTATAAAAAGTTAATAATATCTCCAACATTATTAAAAATATAATCAGGCTTATATTTTGAATTTATCAAATCTTCTTTTTTTGTTTCACCAGAAAGTACAAGTATGCTTATTGAATTATTTATATTTCCTATTGCAATATCGGTATATAGCCTATCGCCAACATAGGCTATTTCATTATGCGAAAATCCTGTATAACTTAAAATAAATTCATGCGTTGTTTTATTTGGTTTTCCAATAAATCTAGGCTCTTTTCCAGTTGATTTTTTTATTAATTCACATATTGAGCCGCAATCTGGAATAAAGCCATCTTCTGTTGGACAATTAACATCCTCATTTGTAGCAATAAAAATGCTTCCATTCCTTATAAATGAACATGCTAATCTTAGTTTTTCATAATTTAGTGTAGTATCAAAGCCAACCATAACTATGTCCGGATTTTTATCGCAGAGCATAAGATTGTTTTCTTCAAATTCATTTATAAGTGAAGGTGTTCCTACTAAATATATAGAATTGTTTTGATAATTCTTTTTAATAAAATCTATTGTTACATCAGAAGATGATATAATATCATTTTCAGTAACAGATATTCCAAAATTTCTAAGCTTATTAAGATAGTCTTTCTTATTCTTTGAAGAATTATTAGTAAAAAATAGATATTTTATTCCTTTCATTTTCAAAAACTCTAAAAAATCTTTAGCTCCATCAATCAACCTATTACCAAGATAAATTGTTCCATCCATATCAAGAATAAAACATTTAATACTATTTAATCTTTCGATATTTTGGTTTGTCATAAGCTTTTCTCCTTTTTTTATACATATTATAGCAAAAAACCCGCAAAAGTTGCGGGTTTTATCTTGATAACCTCTTAATTTCTTTAAGTCTTTTCATTACATCATTTGAACCTCTTCCGAAATAGTCATGCAATATTTTATATTCGTTATAAAGCTTTTTATAAATCTCAACATTTTCTGGATTGGGTTTATATGAATTATCTTTTAACCTTGCCATATTTTTTGAAGCCTCAAAAATGCTATCATATCCGCCATTTTCTTTTCCTGCTGCAACCGCACCAAACATTGCAGAACCAAGTGCTGGAGTTTGACTTGATGCTGATATTTTAATCTCAAGGTTTGTAACATCAGCATAAATTTGCATCAAAAGTTCATCCTTCTCTGCAATACCACCACATGCATAAAGCTCATTAACATCTATACCATGTTGTTTGTAGTTATCAATAATCATCTTTGTTCCATAGGCAGTTGCTTCAATCAAAGCTCTATACATTTCTTCTGGCTTTGTTGTGAGAGTCATACCGAGCATAAGTCCTGTTAAATCAGCGTCTACAAGAATTGACCTGTTGCCATTCCACCAATCTAAAGCAACTAAACCGCTTGAGCCTGGTTTTAAAGCTTTAGCCTTTTCCTTTAAAAGCTTATATATATTAATCCCTTTCTGCTTTGCCTCATCATAGTAGCTCTGTGGAACACAGTTTTCTACTAACCATTCAAAATGGTCCCCAACACATGATTGTCCTGCTTCATATCCATAAAATCCTGGTAATATACCATCTTCAACATATCCACATATGCCAGGAACAAGTTTTTCTTCATTCCAAAGGAGCATATGGCACGTTGATGTTCCGATAATCATTAGCATCTTACCAATATCAGTTATACCTACTGCTGGAACAGAAACGTGAGCATCAACATTTGCTATTGCAACAGCAGTATCTGGATTAAGACCTAGCTTTTCAGCCATTTTGGGGTCTAAATTACCAGCTTTTTGACCAATATAATATATATCTCTTGAAAGTTTCTCATCAATAACATTTTTTAGCTTTGGATTTAATGCTGCAAAGAATTCATCTGAAGGGTATCCATCTTTTTTGCTCCAAATTGCTTTATATCCTGCTGTACAGTTATTCCTTTTTTCAATACCTGTCAGCATCATAACAACCCAGTCAGCAGCCTCAATGAATCTGTCTGCTTCATCATACACCTCAGGGGCTTCTTCGAGAATCTGCATAATCTTTGGAAATAACCATTCAGAAGAAATCTTCCCACCATATCTTTCTAAGAATCCTTCATTTCTTTCGCTAGCTATTTGATTTAATCTATTTGCATATTTTTGAGCTGCATGATGTTTCCATAGTTTAACATAAGCATTAGGATTTGATTTAAACCTATCCAAATAACAAAGAGGAGTTCCGTCTTTCTTTATTGGAAGCATTGTACAAGCTGTAAAATCAATTCCGATACCTATAACATCATCTTTTGAAACACCTGATTCTTTTAAAACATTAGGAATAGTTTCTAATAATACCTCTATGTAGTCATATGGATGCTGTAAAGCCCAATCTGAACCAAGTTTTGTCCCATCAGGAAGATACTCATCCATAACCCCATGAGTATATTCCTTAACACTTGTTGCAATTTCCTCACCTGTTTTAACATCAACCAAAACAGCTCTTCCAGACTGTGTTCCATAATCAATACCAATACTATACTTCTTTCCCATAATATCACCTCATAAAAAAGTTGTGCATACAAGTTTAATTATATTATAGCATATGTTAAAGATTCAAAAAAATAACCTTTAACTAAATACTTGTATGTATACAAGTCAGAAAAACTAATTTCAATTGTCAACAATTTAACACAATTTAATTTGAATTTAAAAATATTTTTTGCTACTATAATAAAAAATCCAATAGAATAAGGTGAAATAAATATGAACGAAATAATGAAAAAAGTAATTTTGGCACCCAATGTTATATTAATGGATATATATTCACCTATTGTATCAAAAAAGTGTAATCCTGGGCAGTTTATTCTCTTAAGGATTGACCAATATGGTGAAAGAATACCTCTTACAATTGCTGATTTTGATAGAAGTAAAGAAACTGTTACAATAATATTCCAAGTTGTAGGAAAAACTACTTTGGCTTTATCTTCATTAAATGTTGGTGATAGTATTCTTGATTTTATTGGACCACTAGGAATGCCTTATGAATATAATCCAAACAACAAAAACTACATGTTTATTGCTGGCGGTCTCGGAATCCCTGCCATTTATTCTAAAATAAAATTGCTTCACGAAAAAGGTAAATATATTGATATTATAATTGGTGGTAGGGCCAAAGAAAATATATTCTTTGAAGAAGAACTAAGAAATTTATCAAATAATTTATATATAACAACAAATGATGGATCATATGGCCAAAAAGGATTTGTAACAGATGCCTTAAAACCTATTCTAGAAAATGGACAAAGGTATGATGAAATTTTTGCAGTAGGTCCTATTCCAATGATGAAGGCTGTTGTTGATCTAACAAGAGAGTATAATATAAAAACCCTCGTTAGTCTAAATCCTATTATGGTTGATGGTACAGGCATGTGTGGTGGATGTAGAGTGAAAATAGGAAATGAGATAAAGTTTGCCTGTGTTGATGGACCAATCTTTGATGGCTTTTTGGTTGATTTTGATCTTCTTATGAAAAGAAACTCTTATTATATAGATCAAGAAAAAAAAGTACTTGAAGAGCATAAATGTAAGATTGGATTGGGGGAATAAAAAGGTGGATAGACGCAAAAGAACTCCAATTAAAGAACAAGAACCCAAAGAAAGAATAAATAACTTCAGTGAGGTTTGTTTAGGATATGATGAAAATGAGGCACTTAATGAAGCTCATAGATGCCTTCAGTGTAAAACAAAACCTTGTGTTAGTGGCTGTCCAGTTGAGGTTAAAATCCCTGAATTTATTAAACTAATAAAAGAAAATAAATATAGTGATGCTTATTACAAAATACTTGAAACAAATTTACTACCAGCAATTTGTGGTAGGGTGTGTCCACAAGAAAGCCAATGCGAGAAAAACTGTGTATTAGGTATAAAAGGAGAACCTATTGCAATTGGTAAACTTGAGCGATTTGCTGCTGATTGGTTTAGAAATAATTCTAAACTTGAATTAAATCCAAAAACAAAAAAAGATATAAAAATAGCTGTTATCGGTTCAGGACCTGCTGGTCTTTCATGTGCCTCTGAACTTGCACTAATGGGTTATAAGGTTACTATTTTTGAGGCATTTCATGAACTTGGAGGTGTTCTATTTTATGGAATACCAGAATTTAGACTGCCTAAAGAAATTGTTAAATGGGAAATTGAGAACCTAAAAAAACTTGGTGTTGAATTTAAAACAAATATGATTTTTGGTAAATCATTCGATTGGGAAGACCTTAAAAAAGATGCTTACAAAGCCTTATTTATTAGTTCAGGGGCTGGACTTCCAAACTTTTTGAATATAGAAGGTGAGCTTTTAAATGGCATATATTCGGCAAATGAATTCTTAACAAGAATAAATCTTATGAAGGCAAACAGCTTTCCACAGTATGATACACCTATTAAACTTGGTAAAAAAGTAGGCGTTATTGGTGGTGGTAATGTTGCAATGGATGCGGCAAGGGTTGCAAGGAGGCTTGGATGTGATGTATTTATTCTCTATCGAAGGACTATTGATGATATGCCTGCAAGAAAAGAAGAAATACATCATGCTTTAGAAGAAGGTATTGAAATAATTGAGCTTTGTAGCCCAAAAAGATTTATAGGAGACCAAAATGGGAATGTTGTATCTCTTGAACTTACAAGAATGCAGCTTTTAGATTCTGATGAAAATGGAAGAAGAAAAGTTAAAGAAATAGAAAATTCCGAGTTTGTTTTTGAAGCAGATAATTTTATTGTAGCCATTGGAACAAGCCCAAATCCTCTTATAAAATCAGCACTACCCAATCTTGAGATATCAAGAAATGGCATAGTTAAGGTTGATGAAAACCTTATGACAAATATAGATGGAATATTTGCAGGTGGTGATATAGTTACAGGTGCTGCTACAGTAATATTAGCTATGGGTATGGGTAAAAAGGCAGCTCAATCAATTGATAGATATATTTCAGAATTATAATATGTTTATTTTACTTTTTCATGGGGTATAAATATTCAGATAGATTTTTGTTTGGAGGTAAGAAAATGGCACTTATTTGGGCTAGCAATTTTCAAACAGGGATTGAAACAATTGATGAACAGCATAAAGAACTTATTGATAGAGTGAATAAGCTACTTGATGCTTGTTCTCAAGGTGAGGGCAAAAAGGTTTTGCCTGAGGTTCTCGACTTTTTACAAAACTATGTTGTTGAACACTTTTCAACAGAAGAAAACCTCATGAAAAAGTATTATTATCCTGCTTATTTAACTCATAAAAAAGAGCATGATAATTTTGTTGCTACATTTAAAAGTTTAAGAGAGGAAATTGATACAAAAGGAACAGGATTGCTTATTACAACAAGGGTTAATAGATTGGTTGTTGATTGGCTAAAAACACATATCCTCTATGTTGACAAACAGCTTGGAAGTTATCTTAAGGATAAAATCTAAATTTTAAGGCACCTAAAATATTGGGGTGCCTTAATTTTATAATATATTAAAAATTATTGGTTTCTAACGATGTGGCCTTTACTCACCTGCAACAAATTCAACTGCCATATGCCATGCTTTTGTCTCATCAGGTGTATAATTAAGGTGAATATTTCTGTAATCATTCTTTTCTTTTATACTTTCAAGATGCTTTACAATTTGTTCAATTTTTAATTTCAATATTGATATGAGTTCTTTTTGTGAAGAAGAACTGTTGGTGTTTTTAATTATTTGTCTAAAATGTTTTATACATAAAAATCCACTTTCAGCAAAACTTTTTCTAAACTCTGAACTTTCATGAAAATATTCTGCAAATGCTTTAGAATATGTATCTTTAAACTTTTCTTCCTGTTCGCAAAATATACATTTTCCTTTTTCTTCTCTTTTATTTTCTTTTTTCTTTTTTATATAATAATAATCAGTTAACTGTTTATCATTAAAATTCTTCAATAAATCTGAATAAATAATTGCATGAGCAAGAACATCAGAAAAACTTTCTAATTCTTTTGCATGTTTTGAACATATCCAATCTTTTCTTATTCGGTCTCTTAGTTTATAATCATTTACTGACTCATAAAGGAAATCATCAAAGAATTTGTTCATAGCCTTATTTTTTAGCATACATATTATGCATTTATCAGGTACAAAACTTTCAACAATTTCATAGTACAAAATGTCCAATCACATCACCCTTTCACAGCTAAATAGAGCTATTAAAAAGCAAAAAACTCCTGCCCTAATTTATTGTTGGGCAGGAGTTATCAGCCAAATATTAATATGGCATTTTTAAGGCGAACTCCATCGCCTATTAATTAGTCTTTACAATATAAATTATATAAGTTTTCAAAAAGTTAGTCAATAAACTTTTTATTAATATTTTGTAAGATACTCATTAATCTCCCATTGATGAATTTTTGTTCTGTATTCATCCCATTCAAGTTTCTTTGCTTCAAGATATTTTGTGAAAATATGTTCACCAAATGTTTCTCTCATAAGTTCACTTGCTTCAAATTCCTTTATAGCTTCTTCAAGGCTTCCTGGTAGTGAATTGATGCCTTCTTTTAGTCTTTCTTCATCATTCATCTCAAATATGTTCTTATCAACTGAATCTGGTGGTGTAATCTTGTTCTTTATTCCATCAAGCCCAGCTGCTAAAACTGCTGCAAATGCTAAATATGGATTTGATGATGGATCTGGACATCTTAATTCAACTCTTGTTGCTTGACCTCTTTTTGCAGGAATTCTTATAAGTGGACTTCTATTTCTTGCTGACCAAGCTATATAAACTGGTGCTTCATAACCAGGTACAAGTCTTTTATATGAGTTTACTATTGGGTTTGTTACAAGAGCAAATTCTCTTGCATGCTTCATAAGACCACCTATAAAGTAATACGCAACTTCAGAAAGTTGTAATTTACCATTTGGATCTAAGAATGCATTTTTCCCATCATTAGCATTTGCAAGTGACATATTTGTATGCATACCAGAACCATTGATACCAAATACAGGCTTTGGCATAAATGTTGCATGAAGTCCATGTCTTTGAGCGATTGTTTTTACAACAAGTTTAAATGTTACAACATTATCTGCTGTATAAAGTGCATCATCATACTTAAAGTCAATTTCATGCTGTCCTGGTGCAACTTCATGATGGGATGCTTCAATTTGGAATCCCATGTCTTCAAGGGTTAAAACCATATCTCTTCTTGCATCTTCTCCTAAATCAACTGGACCTAAATCAAAATAACCTGCATTATCATGTGTTTTTAATGTTGGATTTCCATTTTCATCTGTTAAGAATAAGAAAAATTCAAGTTCAGGTCCAACAAAGAATTTAAAGCCCATTTCTTCTGCTTTCTTAAGTGTATTTTTTAATATACCTCTTGGACAACCATCAAAAGGTTTTCCTTCTGGTGTATATACATCACATATAAGTCTTGCAACTTTATTTGGGGATGGTCTCCATGGGAAGATTGTGAATGTGTTTGGATCTGGTCTTAAATACATATCTGATTCTTCAATTCTAACAAATCCTTCAATTGATGAACCATCAAACATAAGCTCGTTATTTAAAGCTGCCTCTAATTGGTCAACTGTTATAGCAACATTTTTTAGCGTTCCAAAAATATCAACAAATTGAAGCCTAATAAACTTAACATCTTGTTCTTTACAAATTCTAATAATATCCTCGTTTGTGTAACTCCTCATAAATATACTCCTCCTTTTTAATAATAAAAAAAGGACAAAGGCATCCTATATAATAAGAGAACGCCTTTGTCCTCGTTAAACTTATTATAAAATATTTTGAAAATAATTTCAATAGTTTGGTATAATTTTTTTAAGTATATATTATGCATATCTAACTTAATTCAACATGAATTTTGGTTATCAATTTTATGTTTTTAATTGTGAGAAAGCACAATGAGAAATTTTATCCAATCATAGATTTTGTAAATCGTCTGTTTAGTTCAATATGACAAAACATTATGAACTAATAACATTAGATGATTTAATGAGAACTGCTGATTTAGCTTTATATGAAGCAAAAAAATCAGGTAAAAATAAAGTAATTTTTAAATAAAAATTTGGAGGGATTATTATGTTTGATTTACAACACCATAAGGATAAAATTATTGACCTTCTATCAAAAGAAATCTCAGTTGTTGACTCATATTTTTTGTTTGATATGCTTGAAAATCCAACAGAAGATAAAGTATCAAAATTAGTAGATATTTTTCTTTCAGATGACATAGCTGTTGAATACTTTATAGATATTGTTTTCACTGCTAAAAAGATTTTTTCTGAACTTAATATCCTTATTGATGATTTTGATGGATACTTTAAGAATTTGCTTACTAATTTTTATAAGCAATATTCAAGCATCTTATCAGAAATGATAAAAAATCAAGAAATAGCTATTGAAGAACTCTCAACCCCTGTTGTTGAACTGTGGGATAGAATACTTGCACTTCCGATTATTGGCGTACTTGATTCATATAGAGTTAAGAATATGATGGAGAATCTATTAGAAGAAATAATGAGAGTTCATGCTAAAGTGATTATTATCGATATTACTGGTGTATCTGTTGTTGATACCGAAACTGCAAATCATCTTATTAAAACAGCAAAAGCCGCAGAACTAATGGGTTCAAAGGTGATAATCACAGGTATTTCACCAAAAATAGCTCAGACGCTTGTTCATTTAGGTGTTGATTTTGGTGCAATAAAAACAATGGCATCATTGAAAAGTGGTTTTGATTTGGCTTTATCAATACTTGGGATGGAGGTAATTAAAGTTGGCAATTCCAATTCTTGATATTGCTAATATATATGTTATTTAAATACAAAATGAGCTTGACGACATAGCAGCTTCTGAACTAAAAGAAGAATTGAAATGGGATTGCCTATATCCTCCTTCCAGGTAGCTCAAGACTTAAACCAAGCTATTAACTTAATAAAGGGAATAAGTGCAATATGATGATTCTAAAGGTATTTTAACTACAATACTATAAGAATTTCATAACATTAAATTCTTATAATTTTTAAAATATAAGAGGGTGTTCAATTTTTTTAATACACCCTCTTGTTGTTCTTATTTACTCATCAAGAATTTTCTCAGCTTCTTCTAAGTAGTTTTCCATAACATAAGGAATTCCTGAAATTTTAGCTGCTTCTTTTGTAAGTGCAATTAAATCATTTCTTGATATTGTTTTTAAGCTAAAGTTTCTGCTCCCAGCCAAAAGCTGTTGAAGACCTACTTTGAATTTTTGTGTATATGTGTAAATACCAACTGCTCCGAGTGGAATGTTCTTTATTTCATCTCCAAATTTAGCCTTTAATTCTTCATAGCTAACAAATATTTCTTCAACAGTTGTTCCATATTTTGAAACTGTCTTTGGCAAGTTACCTTCTTTTATCCATTTATCAATGTTTTTACCTACCATGCCTGGTATCATAAGTGCTCTGCCCATACAAACTGCTTTTACGTACGGTGAACCCATTGCAATTGCTTTAAATACTCCATCCTCTGTAGAAAATCCTCCTGCAATGGCTATATCAGGAACTCTTATACCACGCTTTGATAATTTATGGCAGAACTGATATGCAAGAGATTGTAGATAAAATGTAGGTATACCCCATTCATTCATCATTGGCCATGGACTCATACCAGTACCACCTGGAGCTCCATCAATGGTTATTAAATCAAGCTTAGCTTCAGCACCATATCTTAGTGCCATAGCAAGCTCAACAGATGAATATGCTCCAGTTTTTAATGTTATTCTCTTAAATCCAAGGCTTCTTAGCCTTTCTATCTCTTTTAAAAAGCCTTCTTTTGTAACAAAACCAAGTCTTGAATGCCTTTCAAATTCCTTTATCGCACCACTTTTGAATGCAGCCTGAATCTCTGGTAATGTTGGGTCTGGTGATACAATATAGCCTCTTTTCTTAAGTTCAAGTGCTCTTTCAAGACTTTTTACCTTTATCTCTCCACCTATACATTTAGCACCTTGACCCCATTTTAGTTCTATTGTATCAAGGCCATGCTTTTCAAGAACATATTCAGCAACTCCAAGCCTTGTATCCTCAACGTTCATCTGAACTAATATTTCGCCATATCCTTCATGATATCTCTTATATGTTGTTATTCTCCTATCCATTTCAGGAGAATTCTTGACTTTTCCATTTGAATCAAGCTCAAGCTCTGGGTCAACACCGCATACATTTTCACCGCATACAAGAGTAATACCAGATATAGCAGCACCAACAGCAAAGTGTTCCCAATTTTTACGTGCAATTTCAGTTGAACCAAGTGCACCTGTAAAAATTGGGACTCTCATCTTTACCTTTTTATCCCAACCATATTCTGTTTCTGTATTTACATTGGGGAATATTGCATTATCTGAATTTACTTCAACACTTTCTGGAAACCCTTTAGCTCCTACTGCATATCCCTGAATGTTTAGATGAGAATAGTCAACAGGATAGTTCTTATCAGCACCAGCCGTTACATCACCAAAAGGTCCTGGATAAAGAACCTCACGCCCTCTAAATGATGATAAGAAGATTTCACAGTTCCCTTGACATCCATCAACACATCTTGTACAAATTCCTGACATTGGAACAACGTCCTTTGACCTATTAAAAGTTCCAGTTGCCTCATTTGCATTTGGACACCTTAAATTCATTTTATTTACCTCCTGAATTATTTAACTAATTTAAATTAATTAAATAATTCTATCTAAATAACTATTTACCTTTAATAAATTTAATAAGAATTCAATGATATTTTTGTAAAATTTAAATATCATAACTATACTCTCTTATAGTATACCTAACTTTACCAGAATTTGTTACAGGTATATTTTCTACATATTCTATTTTTATATCAATATCTTTAAATCTTTCCTTTATTATTGAAACATAATCTTCTACTTCTTTTTCATCAAAATTCTCCGCCTTCACAATTTTTAATGTCATACTTTCTGGTGAATGTTGAATTATCTGATATTGATAAACCCCTTTCATCTCTCTTGCATAAATATTAAAGAAATGGCTATCAAACTGCTCACCTGTCTTAGTCAAAAAGAATTCATCATCTCTACCATCTATCTCTTTCAATATTGGGGTTTCAATACCGCAGGAGCATTTACTGTTTGAAAATGTAACAACATCGCCTAATACATATCTTAATCTAGGCATTATGTAGTTATGCAAATCTGTAACAACAATTAAACCTTGTTCCAAATCTTTTTTTTCTTTTTTTGTATCTTTATCAATTATTTCATAAAAAGCATTTAAGATATTAAGATGCATTTTATTATTTTTGCACTGAAAAGCTAAAATACCAGCATCTCTTGCTCCATATTCATTTATAACTGGACAATCAAATGCCTTTTCGATTAACTCTCTTTGATGGCCATAAAGGTTTTCAGCTGTTGTAACAACACCTTTTAATTTGAAGCTAAATCTTTTATTATTTTCAAGCATTAGTTTGGCAAACTGATATATGTAAGAAGGATAACCATAGATATATAATGGCTTAAATCTATTAATCTTTTCAAAATACATATTAAATGTTTCTTTATTTATATCCCATGCAGGTATAATAATTCTATTTTTAAGAAGTAATTCCTTATAAAATTTTTTTTTGTTGTTTAGTGTATTTTTAACATCATTTTGTGATGCCCATATCATAACACTTCTATCGCCTATTTTTATACCAAAACGACTTAGACCTTGCCATCTTGCTGCTTCATACCATTCAACAGTTTCTCTATCCATATAGAAATTTACTGGTTCTCCTGTTGAACCGCCTGTTTTATTAGGAATTGCATTTTTTGGGTCAATATTTTTTGCCATATACAAATTTTTATTCTTGTTGAATTCTTTTTTGGTTAGAATTGGAAACTTTGATAAGGCTTCATAAGGATTTTTTTCTATGTTGTCTTTAAGATACTTTAAATGCTCATATGCACGCACATTCTCAATACAATGTAACAGTAGCTTTTTTAATTCTTCCTCCTGTTTTTTCTTAATAAATTGATAATCTTTCTTTTCCATTGATTTTAAAAATTTCATTTTCTTTCGGATTGTATTTCCTTTTACAATTTCCATATATGGAAATACAAGATTTCTTATCGCAAATGCTATTAAATCCATTTTACCACCCCTTAAATTATACTCCCCCTTTATAAATTATATCATAATTTTTACAATAAAAAAAGCTGCCCCTTTTTAGAGCAGCTTTTTTTATACTTTTTACATCCTCTCAGGAGCTTCAACACCAAGAAGGTCAAGTAGATTTTTTGTTACAATTCGCACACACTCCACAAGTGAAAGCCTTGTTTGCATAAGTGCTTCATCTTCAACCTTTACTTTACATGCATTATAGAATGAATGAAAGTTAGAAGCTAAATCAAGAAGATATCTTGTAATTCTACTTACCTCAAGATTTTTTGCAGCAATTAAAACCTCTTCAGGAAGTTCTATAAGTTTTTTAAGTAAATCAATCTCCTCTTCTTGTGTTAATAGCTGTGGATTTATCTTGTCTTTATTAAACTCTATTCCCTCTTCTTTTAATGCTCTTAGTATACCATTTGTCCTTGCATGAGCATACTGAACATAGAATACGGGATTGTCTGTTGTTTGTTTCACAACCAAATCAAGATCTATTTCAACATGGGTATCTGCTGACTTTGTATTGAACATAAACCTTGCAGCATCTTTACCTATCTCATCAATCAAATCAATTAAAGTTATTGCCTTACCAGTTCTTTTTGACATTCTAACAACTTCTTTCCCTCTAACCAATCGAACTAGCTGCATAATAAGTATAATTAGCCTATCCGGGTCAATTCCTAATGCCTTCATAGCTGCTTTCATTCTTGGTATATGTCCATGATGGTCAGCACCCCAGATATCTATGACAATATCAAAGTTTCTTTCAACAAATTTATTCCTATGATAAGCAATATCTGCAGCAAAGTATGTTGGTATACCATTGTTTCTAATTAATACCTCATCTTTAAGCTGTGGATCTAATTTTGAGGCTGCAAACCAAACAGCACCTTCTTTTTCATATGTGTAACCATTCTTTGAAAGTAGGTCAATTGTTTCTTTAACTTGGTTGCTACTATGCAGGCTACTTTCATAGAACCATACATCATACTCTATTCCATATCTTCTTAAATGTTCTTTCATTATACTAATATTTTTGTTAAGTGCATAATCAACTAATTTCTGTCTTCTTTGATCTGATGATAAGTCTTTTAAATCATCGCCATATATATCAAGATATTCTTTTACTCTTTCAATAATGTCTTCACCATGGTACGAATCTTCCGGCATCTCTATATCTTGTCCAATAAGCTGTAAATATCTACATTCTAAAGAAAGACCAAACTTTTCTATTTGGTTTCCTGCATCATTTACATAAAATTCCTTAGTAACATCATACCCTGCATACTTTAGTAAGTTAGCAAGGCAATCCCCTAAAGCACCACCACGAGCATTACCCATATGCATAGGACCTGTTGGGTTTGCTGATATAAATTCAACCATAACCCTTTTATTGTTGCCATAATCAATCTTTCCATAGTTTGTTGGGTTATCTAAAATAGCATTTATCACTTTATAAGCCCAGTCTTTCTTCATTTTGAAATTGATGAAACCAGGCCCAGCAATTTCAATTGTTTCAATCAATGAGTTAGATTTATCTATATTATTTACAATCTCTGTTGCAATTTCTCTTGGATTTCTTTTTAAGATTCGTGTAAGTTCCATTGCAATATTTGTTGCAAAATCACCATGAGATTTTTCTTTTGGTTTTTCAATCATTATTTCAGGTATATTTTCAAGATTAAATACACCACTGTCAATACATTTTTTCAGAGATTCCTCTATTTTATTTATTATCTCATCCTTTGCTAATTTGTATAAATTCAATTCTTTGCACCTACTTTCTTTATCTCAAGATAAAAATCATTATTTGACATTTGACTAGCATCAAAGTCAATAGAGTATTCGACAAAAACAATGCCACCATTATCATTTAAATCAACTTGCATCTTCTTTGTATAAACACCTACTGTAATTACACCTTCATCGGTTGAATACATTGAAACATGTCTTTTACCTGGTTCAAAAACAAGTGTTGAACTAATATCTCCAAATCTTATCAATGTAACAAAATCATTTTGAATTTTAAATGTTGTTGTTGTGCCATTAAGTCCTGTAAGTTCACTTTCTTTATACGTTATATAATATGTCTTTCCTTTTTTATAATATTTACCTTCTGTAAAAAATTCAATCTTATTTTGATAGTCCATTAAAGGATACTCTTGCGTACCTGTCACCTTAATTAACGCGTCCTGTTTCATTGGTTCACCTCAAAATCAATATTTCTCTATGTCAATCTTTTCCTCACATTTTATTTTCTCATTCAAAAATATGGAAGCAACTGACTCAAACTTCTTTAAATTATCACTTGCAAAGAAGTGATAATAAGGTTCTTTTTTATCTGAAAGCATATCTCTTTCTGATAAAAGCTTAAAAGCTTTTTTTGCAGTTTCATAAGCTGGATTTATTAATGTAACATTTGGCAATACCCTTTTTATTACTTCCTGTAGAAATGGATAATGAGTGCATCCTAACACCAAAGTATCAATACCTGTATCAAAAAATTCCTTAAGATATTCTTTAGCAACTAAATATGTTATCTCATTATCTATCCAACCTTCTTCCACTAAAGGAACAAATAATGGGCAAGCTTTTGAATAAACTGTAATAGAACTATCAAATTCCTTTATCTTCCTTTCAAAAGAACCACTTGAAATTGTTCCTTCAGTACCGATAACACCAATCCTTTTTGACTTAGTAGCCTCAGCAGCTGCTTTTGCACCAGGTTCAATAACGCCAATTAATGGTATGTCAAATTCGTTTTTAAGCGTTTCATAAGTAAATGCTGATGCTGTATTACAAGCAATTATTACTATCTTCACATTTTTAGATAACAAAAATCTTGTATTTTGTATTGAGAATTTTGTAACAGTTTCTTTTGATTTGCTACCATAAGGTATTCTTGCTGTATCTCCAAAATATATAATATCCTCATTTGGCATAATATTAACAACTTCTTTAAAAACAGTAAGTCCTCCAAGCCCTGAGTCAAATATTCCAATAGGTCTTAAGTCCATTTATTTATCCCTCTTTACTATATTTTAACCTTTGCTTTTGGTTGTGTCTTTCAATTGCTATTTCAATTAGTCTATCTAATAGTTCACTATATGAAAGTCCTACATTTTCCCAAAGCTTGGGGTACATTGATATACTTGTAAATCCAGGGATTGTGTTTATCTCATTAAAATATATTTTTTCAGTGTTTTTTTCTATAAAAAAGTCAACCCTTGCCATACCGCTACAATCAAGCATTTTAAATAACTTTACTGCTAATTTTTGAATTTCATCAACAATATGTTCTGAAACCTTTGCAGGAATTACTAGTATTGAGTTATTATCTATATATTTTGCTTCATAATCATAAAATTCCCTAGAAGGAATTATTTCGCCAATTGTTGATGCAATTGGATCATTTAATCCCAATACTGAACACTCAACCTCTCGACAGTCAATAAATTCTTCTATTACAATCTTTGTGTCATACATGAAGGCCATTGCAATACCTTCAATTAGTTCTATTCTATTATGAGCTTTTGTAATTCCTACAGAAGAACCACCATTTGAGGGTTTTATGAAGCATGGATAAGAAAACTCACTTTCTATTCTTCTTATCCAAAGTTCTTGTTCTTTTTCATATTCAAAGCTATTCAAAACCATAAAATGCCCTTGTGGAATACCTTCAATTAAGGCTAATTTTTTTGTAAAGGCCTTATCCATGCAAACTGCAGATGACAAAACTCCACAACCAACATACGGTACTCCTGCAAGTTCTAATAACCCCTGTATTGTTCCATCTTCGCCATTCACACCGTGAAGAACAGGGAAAACACAATCAATATCAATATAGGTAATATCTGAATCTTTTATTTTTAAAAGAGCTTTCTTTGTTTTATCAGGAGTAATTATGCATTCTACTCCCATATTAAACCATTTATCATTTAGGTCTTCTATTTTACCGGTATATAATAGCCATTTGCCTTCTTTTGTAATACCAACCGGTATTATTTCATATTTTTCTTTGTCAAGATTTTCAATAACTGATTTTGCAGAAATTATTGAAACTTCATGTTCTGTAGAAACTCCACCAAATAGTACTGCTATATTCAATTTATTCATTAAATTCTAAACCTCCAAAAAATCTTTTTGTATGATATATATTATTTATATCATTTTTTATTACAATATTTTCATTATATTATATTTACCATATTATAATATACATTATATAAAATATAAATGCAAATTACTGAAAAAAGCTGTGAAAAAACATCACAGCTTATATGTATTTTTCTATTTTTCTTTTAACCCTCTGAAGAGCATTGTCAATAGATTTTATATCTTTATTCATCTCATCTGCAATTTCTTGGTATGATTTCCCTTCCAGATAAAGCCTTAATACTTCATATTCTAGAGGGCTTAAACTTCTAGTAATAATATTCATCATCATATCTATCTTCTCTCTATTTATCATAAGTTCCTCAGGATCTGTTATAACATTGCTTGAAAGTGTATCCAAAATAGTTCGTTCTTCATTATCATCATAAACAGGCTTATTTAGTGAAATATATGTATTAAGGGGAATATGCTTTTGGCGACTTGCCGTTTTAATTGCAGTTATTACTTGCCGTGTTATGCATATCTCAGCAAACAGCCTAAAATGCGGATATTTATCAATGTCAAAATCTCTAATTGCTTTAAATAAACCAATCATACCTTCCTGATAAATATCTTCTTTGTCAGCACCAATTAAGAAATACATTCTACATTTTGCTTTTACAAAGTTTTGATATCTTGAGATAAGTTCATCAGTAGCCTCTTTACAACCTTCTTTTGATAGTTTTACTAATTCTTCATCAGAAAGTTTAATAATATTTTGAGTGCTGTTTTGAGTAGACAAGGCAAATGCCCCCTTAAGTGTAATAAGGATATAATTGTCATATTGATAGCTTTATGCTAATTATACAATATTAGCTTAACATAATCAATCAGAGTCTACTTTTCCTCTTAATTTATCTAAGATTTTTAATATTCTTTCGTCAAGCTGGTCTTCTACCTTGTTAGAATAAATCTTCATTTCCTGTATTCTCTTTAGTTCTTTTCTGGCTTTTTCAACCTCTAATTTAAACTGTCTTGCAGGCATTCTTGTTGCACCACTTCCAAGTATTATAAGCTGTTCTAAGTAGTCTGACGTGACAACAACAATATTCTCATTCTTTGCATTTTCATATACATATCTTTCGATAAAGCTATCTGCTGTTTCTCCTTCTTTTGTAAAAATTACCTCTACTCCATTTATCATTTCAGATTTTAATAAAGCACCTTTAACTTGGTGAGCATCAAACACAACAGTTATTTTATATTTTTTAAAGCCTTGATAATCAGCCAATATATCAATAAGCTTTTTACGGGCACTGTCAAGGTCCTCTAAAGCAATTTCTTTTAAATCTTCCCATGCATTTAATATGTTATATCCATCAATAATAAGATGCAATTTTATACCCCTCTACAAACTTCTTTGCCTTAGAATTTCAGAAAAGATTATCCCTGCAGCTACAGAAGCATTAAAAGAATTCAAGGTACCTTTTTGTGGTATTTTAATTAAAAAATCTGCCCCTTCTTTTATAAGCCTTGAAATGCCCTTACCTTCACTACCAATTATTATCCCAACAGAGCCTTTAAAATCAGTTTTGTATATAGTATTTTTAGCATTAATATCAGAAGCATAAATCCAGATATTTTTTTGTTTCAATTCATCAATAGTTCTTCTTAAGTTTGTAACTCTTGCAATTTTTACATATTCAAGAGCACCTGCTGAAGATTTTTCAACAATAGGAGTAATAGGACAGGAATTTCTCTTTTCAATAACTATCCCATGGGCTCCTGTCAAATATGCCGAACGAATGATTGCTCCATAATTTTGCGGATCTGTTATACCATCAAGTAAAACAATAAATGGAGATTCATTTTTCTTTTTTGCTTCATTAATTATATCTTCAACCTCTACATATTCAAAATCCTGGCTTATTGCAATAATCCCTTGAGAATTCTTGGTTTTTTGCATTTTTTCTATCTTTGTTCTATCAACAAATTTATAAACTATTCCTCTTTCTTTACAAAGGTTTATTATCTCAAGTGTCTGCTTATCCTTTTGGTTGTTTGCAATATATATATCAGATATATTTTGTCTACTTAATATAGCCTCTTTGACTGGATTTTTCCCTTCAATATATCTCACTTTGTTTATCTCCCCTTTATTTGTATTTTTCTTGAACTTCTTTGAATTTCCCACATGTAAACTTTCCTTCTGGGCAGTATCCAAGCCTTATACATTTTGGCCCTGCTGTCTTAAAAACTGTTGGTGCTATTTTTCTAACTTCTTTTAATATCTTATCAGCTACATCTCTAATCTCCCACTGTGCCCTATTGCAACATCTTTCCTCAAAAAAATGAAGTAATTCCCTTGCGTTCATTGTCATTACAATCTTTGTTTCACACGCATTTGGTAAAATGTATCTTGCGTCCTCAATTGCCATTTTCTCAGCTTTTTGTTTTGCTTCTTTCTCAGTAAGTCCTTCATTTATTAACTTTTTAGTAATCTTTTCTTGTAGCTTAGTTGATAAATCTTGATAAACCTCTGCTATCTTATTCATTGTATTAATATATATATCATTTAACTCCTCATCTTCATTTATACTTGGAGGAGTAATGTATTGAAACTCCTGCAAGTTTACATATCTTTGTGATTGTTGCGAATATGATGCAATTCTATGCCTTACAAGTTGGTGTGTGAAACTTCTGCTAACTCCTTCAATACCTATAGAAAATGATATATGTTCCAGTGGTGACTGATGACCAACTTCAACAAGAAAATTTAAAAGCTTGTTAGCCTTTTCATAATCCATATTTTCAAATAAATTTTCTATATCAGATTTTGAGTAACATAATCTTGCAGCAGCTGCAACAAGCTTCTCTGGTTCAGGTGTATGTGATAAAATATATACTTTACTTTCCATGTTATCCTCCATTTTCTTCTATTGCATTTTAATTGTTCATGATTACTATCAAAAAATGTGTTAAAATAATTTTATCATAAAAGGAGGTTTAAATAAAAATAATGGCAAAAATATTTTTATCTAAAGAACATGTTGATTATGTGGTTATTTCTCACAACTTTATAGCAAACCAAATGCCTTTTGCTAATGGTGAGTTTGTCAAAGTATTTATTTATTTGAAATACTTACTTAGTACTTCTGCAAATGATATAGATATAAGTAAGATAGCTAAGGATTTAAACCTTCTTGAAAGTGACATACTTAAGGCAATAGATTTTTGGGCAGAAAAAAATCAAATTTCTATTGAAAAGGATCAAGATGGAAATATATCAGTTTTATTTTCTGAATCAGTAAAAGAAAACATAACTGAAAAACAAGAAGTTACTCCTCCAGTATATTCAACAGAGGATATTGAAAGATTTTATGAAACTGATAATAACTTTAAATTTCTTGTAAGCTATGCCGAAAATCAATACTGTAAAAGATTTAATAAAAACGATATCGACATTTTGTTAGAAATATATGATTGGTTAAAGCTACCTATCCCAGTTATTGTTGTTTTAATTAATTATTTGACAATAAATAGAAATAATAAAAGCTTAAAATATCTTGAACAAGTTGCTATATCATGGAAAGAAATGAATATAAATACTGCTGAAAAAGCTGAAGAATACATCAAATCACAAGAAGATAAATCAAAAGTCAAGAAATTAGTTCTTCAAAATCTCGGTATTTATAATAGAATGCCAACAAAGGTTGAAAATGAAATGATGGATAAATGGATAAATGAATGGAAATTTTCACCTGAGGTTATACTATATGCATGTAATTACACAAAAAATATAAATAATCCGACAGTTAATTACATAAATGGTATTCTTAAAAAATGGTATGAAGAAGGGCTTAAGGATATTGATACAATACAAAACTATGAAAAGGAAACAAAAAAAGAAAAAAGCAAAAATGTAAAATCAAATAATTCTAAGTCTTCTCAGCAAAGAGATCCGAGTGAATACGCTGAACTTGAAGACCTTTTCAAAAAGGTAGTTAGAGGGAATGGTAAATGAATCTAAAAGAAATTAACAATAAAATTGATAAAATATACTTTGAAAAGTCTTTGAGAGCTGAAGATAGAAAAAAGCAAAGAATTGAAGAATTATCTTCAAAATCGCCTGAGTTTTCAGATTTGCATCAGAAAATTATAAAAGCTGGTCTTTTATTATCAAAAGCTTCACTTTTCGATAATAAAGAGGATATAAAGAAGTATACAAATATTTTAGATAACTTAATATTAAAAAGAGACCAAATAGTAGAAAGTTTGACTAATAATAAAAATTACTTAAATGATATATATGATTGTTATGAATGCAGAGATACTGGTTATATTCAAATTGAGAACCAATTAAAGATGTGTCAATGCAGAAATCAGTTGTTTATTGAGTTTTTGTATGAACAAAGTAATATAAAAGAAATAATAAAGGAACATAATTTCCAAAAGTTTAAACTTTCGTATTATAGTAAAGAGATAAATGAAGATGAAGATATATCACCGTATGAGAATGTTAGACATATTTTAAAAAATATAAAACAGTTTATTGATAACTTTGATAAACGTGAACAAAGAAATCTATTAATTTATGGAAATACAGGGCTTGGAAAAACCTTTTTGGCACATTCTATTGCAAAGGAAATGCTTGATAGAAGAAAAACTGTATTATTTTTGGATAGTCTTACATTATTTGAAATACTAAAAGCTCGATATGATAGTATAACAAGTTTTTATAATGAAAATAAAGAAGATAGTTTTAGGATATTAGATGACATTGATCTTTTAATTATAGATGATCTTGGAACTGAAGGTAAGAATATGAGATTTTTACATGGTGTTTTTCAGTCGTTGCTTGATAATAGGTATATAAATAATAAAAAGATGGTAATAACAACAAATCTAAACATTACTTCATTGAATGAATATTACCAAGATAAAAATGTAGGTAGGCTTCAAGAGTATTTTTTATTTCTTTATATTTTTGGAAATGATATAAGGGTGTTAAAGACAAAGAAAGAGTATAGTTAAACGAGGCTATCCTAAAACTTATAATTTGACTGTTATTAATTCAAGATATATAATACCTTGAATAATACAACTACAAAATATTGTTGTAAAATTATAAGAATTAATCTTGTAGGACAGCCTCATTTTTTATAATCCTAATAATATTCTAATTTTTTCACTTAATTCCTCTATTTTTTCTATATTTAACTTACCTACTTTTTTAATTAGCCTTTCTTTAGATATAGACCTTATATCCTCAGTTTTGGCATAAGACTTAACAGTAAGACCTGTTTCATTTGGTTCTAATTCAACGTGTAATGGTATATTTTTGTTTTTACTAGTTATAGGTACTACTACAACAAGCTCAGCTGGGCATGAATTAAATTCATCTATAGAAATAACTACTGCTGGCCTAATACCACTTTGTTCATGTCCTCTTGTAGGGTTTAAATCAACAAGCCATATCTCTCCCCTATTAGGGGCCATTATTCATTCTCCAAATCATATAAAGTATTGTCCCAAAGCTTACGTTCTTCTAGTTCATCTTGCCAAAGTTTATTATTATTCTTTAGTTCTTGATAGGCCTTAGCAGTATTTTCTATAATTAATTTCTTCTGGTAATTTTTTAGAGCTTCATTAATTATTTTATGCATTGGTTCATTTAGTTGAATAGATAATTTTTTCAAGTTCTCATAAGTAATATTATCAATTCTTACAGTTGTCGTTTTATTCATTCTTAACACCCTTTGTAGATAAAATAATCTACAATATAGTATACCACAAAAAAATATATTTTTCGAGATATCTAAAAAATTTTCAACCTTACATATAATACCTCAACACCAAATAAACTGTTGAAATCACAATTGTAATTAGCATCATTGGAAAGCCATATTTGAAATATTCTGCAAATGATAGTCTCTGCCCTTTTTCTTCAAGTAAACCCGATGTAACAACATTTGCTGATGCACCAATTATTGTTCCATTTCCTCCAAGGCATGCTCCTAAAGATAATGCCCACCATAAAGGCATTATATCCATATGTGATAATTTGCCCATATCTAATATCAAAGGTATCATTGTTGCTGTAAATGGTATATTATCAACAAATGCTGAAAAGATAGCAGACCCCCATAAAATCACTAAGCTTGTTAACATTGCATTACCATGAGTAATATTTAGCATACCTTTGGCCAACTTTTCAATAACACCTGTAACCTCAAGCCCTGCAACCAAAATAAATAGCCCAATAAAGAAGAATATTGTTGTCCATTCAACCTCTTCAAGTATCTCTTTTACCTCTACACCACCAATTAATAAAAGAATGCTTGCCCCAGTCAATGCAATAATTGATGATTCGAGTCCTAACTTTGAATGAAGAATAAAACCAACAATTACAAGGCCCAAAACAAAAAGGCTTTTTGTTAAAAGCTTTTTATCTTTTATAAACTGATTTTCATCAATCTTTAAAATCTTTGTCTTTAATTTTTCATCTACCACAAGTTTCTTTTTGAATATTAGTGAGAAAAGAAATACTGTTACAAGTAATATAGCAAAATTTATTAAAGAAAGATTATTTACAAAATCCATAAAAGATAAATTTGCTTTACTACCAATCATAATATTTGGCGGATCACCAATAAGGGTAGCTGTCCCACCTACATTTGATGCAAAAATAATAGATATTGCGAATGGTATTGGTGAGATATTCATATCAGCTGTAATGCTAAGAACAATTGGGATTATTAATAAAACTGTTGTTACGTTGTCCAAAAATGCTGATGCTACTGCTGTAATAATTGAAAGAAAGATAAGCATTGTAACAGGATTTCCTTTTGAGAGTTTAACTGATTTTATTGCAATAAACTCAAAAACACCTGTTCTTTTGGTAATAAATACAATAATCATCATACCAACCAAAAGACCAATTGTGTTAAAATCTATAGCCTTTGTAAATGCATATTCCTGTTCTACTATCTTAAAAATTAATAATATGGATGCGCCAACCATAGCTACAATTGTTCTATGGATCTTTTCAGAAACAATTAGTGCATACGCTAAAACAAACACTGTAATGGCAAATACCATATCTAATCACACCTCCCTTTTGTCAAAATATTAAAAGTTTTTTGAAGAATAATTTGTAGTCTTTCCTCTCTTTTTTCAAGATAAAGGTAACCTATAAGACACTCAAAGGCAGTAGCAAATTTATAATCAACAATATCAGCATTTTTTGGGATTGTATGAGGTTTTGCATTTCTTCCTTTTTTAGCAATCAGCTTTTCTTCATCATCCAGTTCATCCCATAGAGCTCTTATAGCATAAGCTTGATTGGAAGCTTTAACATATTTTATTGACATAATGTGATATTTATGTGGATTAAAATTGGGATATTTTTCAATTAGCATATCCCTAATAAAAAGCTCATAAACTGCATCTCCAATATAAGCATATGATAATGGATTATATTTAACCATTTAATTCTTCCTCTTTTAGTTTTTTATACAAACTCTAATATACATTCTTAAGATATATTTTGCAATAATAAATTGGCTTTTTTTTCAACAAATTAGTTCACAAATTATTCATACATTTAATTAAAAAATCCTTTATAATAGTAATGAGATTATGTATAATTTTTATTGCATTTACCTTTAAGGAGGGATATTTGTTGATAAAGGTTGAAAACCTGACTAAAAAATACGGTCAAAGATATGCTATTAATAATGTTTCTTTTGAAGTAAAGGAAGGAGAAATTTTAGGTTTTTTAGGCCCTAATGGTGCTGGTAAATCTACCACCATGAATATTATTACTGGTTACATATCACCAACTGACGGTTCTGTTACTGTTGATGGATTTGATATCTTAGAAAATCCAGAAGAGGTTAAAAAAAGAATCGGCTTTTTACCAGAGCTGCCACCTCTATATATGGATATGACAGTACAAGAATATTTGGATTTTGTTAGTGATATTAAAAAAGTAAGTCCTAAAGAAAAGAAAATGAGCATGGAAAAAATTATGGACATTGTTAAAATTGGAGATGTGAGAGGAAGACTTATAAAGAACCTTTCAAAAGGTTATAAGCAAAGAGTAGGTCTTGCTCAAGCATTAATAGGTAATCCTCCAGTTTTAATACTTGACGAACCTACTGTTGGCTTAGACCCAAAACAGATTATTGAAATAAGATCTGTTATTAAATCTCTTGGAAAAGAACATACAATAATCTTAAGCTCTCACATACTGCCAGAGGTTAGTGCTGTATGTGAAAGGGTTTTAATTATCAACAAAGGTAAGATTGTAGCAAGTGACACTCCAGACAATCTTGCTAAAAGACTTATTCATGGTAGCAAGCTACAAGTAAGGATTTTAGGACAGAGGCAAAAGGTAACAAGCCTTTTAGAAAAGATACCAGGCGTAAAATTTGTTGAATTTGCAGGTATTAAAGAGGAAAATACACTTGATTTCTTAATAGAGGCTGAAAATGATACAGATATTAGAGCTTCAATATTCTATGCTATGAGTGATGCTAATCTTCCAATTTTAATGATGAGATCGGTTGACCTTAGCTTAGAGGAGATATTCCTTCAACTTACAACCGAAGAAAAGGAGGTCTCGTAATATCATGTTAGCTGTACTTAAAAAAGAACTTAAACTATACTTTTCAACAACAACTGGTTATATTTTTATGGGTTTCTTTTTGCTGTTATCTGGATTTTTCTTTGCTGTAAGCAATGTTTTATCTGCTAGTCCGCAATATAGCAGCACTTTAGGAAGTATTACATTTATTTTCTTAATTGCTGTTCCTATATTAACAATGAGGTTAATAACAGAAGAAGCAAAACAAAAAACAGACCAATTATTACTTACATCACCGCTTACACTTAGTGGTATTGTTGTAGGTAAGTTTTTAGCAGCTGTGATTGTCTTTTTTATAACATTACTTATTACATGCTTGTTCCCTATTTTACTTAGCTTTTATGGAACTATAGCATTATGGGAAACTGTTGGTGCTTATGTTGGATTCTTCTTTTTAGGTTGTTCATTTATTGCTGTTGGTTTATTTATTTCATCACTTACAGAAAATCAATTTGTTGCAGCTGTTTCAACATTTAGTGCTTTACTTTTGGTTTGGGTTATGGATTGGGTGAAATCAGTTTTACCTACTGATAAACTTGCTGGTTTTATATTTGTATTAGCAATTGTTGTTGGTATTGCTGTTTGGCTATTCTTCACAATTAGAAATATATTTGTAAGTGTTGGGCTTGGACTAATTGGTATTGCGGTTTCTGTATTTGCTTATTTTAAATACAGTAGCTTTTATGAAAGAATAATTGTTCGTTTTATAGATTGGTTTTCATTAATAAAGAGGTATCAAGAATTTTCTATTGGTATATTTAATTTATCTTCAGTTGTTTATTATCTAACATTCTGCTTTGCATTTATATTCTTAACAATTAGAGTGTTAGAGAAAAGAAGATGGAGCTAAAGGGGGAAAAAAGAGTGAAAGTAGATTTAAATTTTAAGGCTTCATTTAGAAATAGAAAGTTTAAATATGGCGGATATGCTGCTTTGATTACAGCTTTTGTTTTGGTTATTTTAATTGTTGCAAACCTTCTTGTAAGTCAGATACCCCTAAAGCTTGATATGACACAAAACAAGCTTTACTCACTATCTGACCAAACAATTAAAGCTTTAAAAGATCTTAAGAAAGATATTACAATTTATGCTTTATATGCAACTGGCAACGAAAATGAGATAGTTAATCAATTTTTGAAAAAGTATGAGGATTCATCAAAAAGGATTTCAATAAAATATATTGATCCATATAAAAATCCAGGACTTGTAAAACAATATGATAAGTCTGGTGCTGGAATTGATGAAGGTTCACTTATTGTTGTAAGCGGTAGCAAGTTCAGAGTTATTGGTAAATACGATATGATTGAATACAATGTTGATAATACAACAGGTCAAACTAACGTCACAGGCCTTAAACTTGAACAGCTTTTAACACCTGCTATATTATATGTAACTTCAGATACAAACCCTGTTTTATATGAACTTCAGGGACATGGTGAAGATACAATAATTAAGCTTGGTGTATCAAGTGATTTTGAATCAGCTAATTTTGAGATTAAGGACCTTAATTTACTTACATCTGGTAAGGTTCCAGATGATGCTACTGCAGTAGTTGTTATTTCCCCAAAAAACGACCTTACTGATAAAGAAACAACAATACTAAAAAACTACTTCTCTAAAGGTGGAAGAGCACTATTCTTAATGGATGTTGTTAGCAATAAGCTCAATAATTTCAATAAAATATTTGAAAGTTTTGGCATTAACCTTGCTCAAGGCGTTGTGATGGAAGGGGATAATAATAACAATGCCGGAAATCCAATATGGATACTTCCAAAGCTTGAATCGCATGAAATTGTAGACCCAATAAGTTCAAGCAATATGTATGTTTTATTCCCTGGTTCACAAGCAATTACAGAAGCAAAGTTAAAGAAAAGAACTCTTACAATAGAAAATCTATTAACTACAACTAATAATTCTTGGTTGAGAACTAACCTTAAAGATAATTCATTAACAAAAGGTAAAGATGACAAATCAGGTCCATTTGCATTAGCAGTTGCTGTTACTGACAAAGCTCAAGGATTAAATAATATGTTAAAGCCAAAGGATGCAAAGATTGTTGTTATGGCAAGTGCAGTATTTTTGAATGAACAATACTCAAAACAGGTTCCTGGCAACTTAAACCTTGTTGTCAACAGTCTAAATTGGTTACAAGAAAAGAAAACCGATATTCAAATTGCTTCAAAGGATTTAACAATTGAAAGATTAAACATTAGCACAACACAGTCTTTAATAGTATCTGGGATTGCTGTTATTGTAATACCAGTAATTATATTCTTAGCTGGTCTTAGTGTATGGCTGAGGAGGAGACATCTATGAAGAAAACTTACAGGCTTATTGCTGCATTTGCTGTATTACTTGTTTTAGTTGGTGCATACATTTATGTTTTAAAGCATCCTAAGAAAGAAGCTACAAATAAAACACAACCTTCAAATTCTGTTCAAATACTTAAGAAAAATAAAGATGACATTGTAAAGGTTACTTTAGATGCTGATGGAACAGTTTTGACACTTTATAAGCAAAACGGCAAATGGTTAGCAAATAATATTAAAAACCCTGACTTTTTAAACCAAGATAAGATTGATGATATTGTTTTCACATTTTCAAGCCTTTTTGCTGAAAATGTAGTTGAAAGTAATCCAAAAGATTTATCAAAGTATGGTTTGCAAACACCTTTTGTTATTGGACAAGCAACATATAAAGATGGTTCAAAAGTGACATTATTATTAGGAGACAAAACAGCTGTTGGTAATACCTTTTATCTAATGAAGGATGGGGATAAAAGAGTATTTACTGTTTGGCAAAATATTGGTGATAATCTTATGACAAAACTAAACAGCTTGTTTACTGTAAGTTTACCTGAGCTTACATCAGATGAAATTCAATATATCAAAATTGTAAAAAAAGGTGAAAAAACTCTCGAATTAGTAAGAGAGGATGACACAAAGGCAAAAGATAAGCCTTATGATATTGGTAGTATATGGTTTTTAGCTCAACCTTATAGTGAGAAAAGAGCAGCTTCCTCCCAAGATTTATCGAGTGTAATTGAGAGTATTGCAAATATTACTCCTGAGGAAGTTGTTGAAGCAACATATGATTTTAAAAAATATGGCCTTGACAATCCTGTTGCAGAACTTATTGTAAAAGACAAAGAGAAAACCCTTGATATTATGATAGGTAATGCTAAAGATAGTGATTACACATATTTAAAACAAAGAAATTCAAATATTATTTATACTATAAGCAATTCTAATATTGACTTTTTAAGAACCACAACACCTTTTAAAGTAGCTGATAAGTTTGCTTTTATTGCAAATATAGATTATGTTAAGAAGATTGAGATATCGCATGGTAATAAAACACATGTGATAACACAAGATAGAAAACTTGTGAAGAAAGCAAAGAGTGCAGATGAACAAGATGAATATCAATCAACCTTTAAAGTAGATGGTAAAAAGATTGATGAAGATCTCTTTAGAAAATTTTATCAAATTTTGGTTGGTATCTTAGTTGATGGTGAAAATGATAAAAAGCCATCCGGTGAGGCTGACTATACTTTGAAGTATTATTTTTCAAATGGTAATACTGACATAGTTAAATTTATACCTTATAATGATGATTTCTATATTGTTGATAAGAATGGACATACTGATTTTGTTTCATCAAAAGAACAAATGGTAAGAATGTATCAAGACCTCGAAAACTTAATTGTCGGCAAGTTTAAGCCACTTGACTAGTTTAAAAAAAAATAGTTTTTAGTTATTCTTGTTGTTATATAAAATGAGAGGGTGTCCCAAAAGATTATTGAGCACCCTCTCATTTTTTATCTATTGATGATTTTTTCCATAAGTAATTTAGTAGTTTTTGCAAACTTCTAATTTGATGAGTTTAATCTTTTAGTCTTCTCCACCAAGGACTCTAATATAGTCAACGTATGGGTCTGCAGTTCCTTGGAGTTGGCAGTCCTCTTCTTTTAGCATTTTTATATAATCAACCAAATCCTTTGTAATTCTTTCACCAGGTAATATAAGTGGTATCCCTGGAGGATAAGCCATAACCATTTCACCTGAAATTTCACCAACAGCATTTTCCAGACGAACTGTCTTCTTCTGACTGTAAAATGCATCACGTGGAGACACAATAACCTGTGGAGAATGTGGCACTATTGTTGATGTTTTTATTTCTTTAACACCAAGTTTTTTTGACATATCCTTTAATGCTTCAATTAGTTTTTCTAGGCTTTCTTGTGTGTCTCCAAGTGAAATTATTGCAAGGATATTATATAGGTCTGACATTTCAACTTGAATATTATATTGCTCTCTTAATATCCTTTCAGCTTCATAACCTGTAATACCGAGTTTTCTTACATTAATACCAAGCTTTGTTTCATCAAAGTCATAAACACCTGGTGTTCCAATAAGCTCTTTACCAAAAGCATAAAGACCTTCAATTTTATTTATCTCATCTCTTGCCATTCTTGAAAGTCTAAGTGTCTCTTCAAGCATCTCTTCACCATAAATAGCAAGCTGCTTTCTTGCAACATCAAGAGAGCACATGAGGATATATGATGAACTTGTTGTCATAGTAAGATTTAATGTTTGTTTTACTGCCTCTGGATGAATTTTATGTCCTCTTAAAAGTAGTGCTGAGCTTTGTGTAAGTGATCCACCTGTCTTATGTGTAGATACAGCACTCATGTCTGCTCCAACTTCCATAGCAGTAAGCGGAAAATCGTTATGAAATCCCATATGAGCTCCATGTGCTTCATCAACAAGCACTGCCATACCAAATTTGTGAGCAGTTCTTGTTATTGATTTTAAGTCACTTGCTACACCATAATAAGTAGGGTTTATTACAAATACTGCTTTTGCATAAGGGTGCTTAACAATAGCCTTTTTTACATTATCTATTGTAACCCCCATAGCAACACCAATATCATTGTTTATCTCCGGCTGAACATAAACAGGAATGGCCCCGCTTAAAATAATACCACCAAAAGCACTTTTATGAGCATTACGAGGCAATATTACTTCATCACCTGGCTCACATGCAGCCATTATCATTGCTTGGACGCCTGATGTTGTCCCATTTACAAGAAAATAAGCATACTGTGCATCAAAGGCACTTGCAAAAAGTTTTTCGGCTTCATAGATAACACCAATTGGATTATTTGCGTTGTCCAAGTCTTCCATGCCATTTAAGTCCATTAGCATTACATTTTCGCCAACAAATTCTGTAAACTCCTTAAGACCATTACCATGTTTATGCCCTGGAACATGGAATGGGACAACCTTTCTCTCAATATGTCTTTTCACAGCATCAAATAAGGGGGTTTTGCTCTGATCTTCTTTAGTCACCTTTTATTAATCCTCCACCTAAAAAATTTCTTCCACTGATTGATTATTATATCACAGTAGAGAATTTTTAAAAGATATTTATTCAAAAAAAATCCTCTTTATACCCTTAATTATATAAATTTCTGTTATTAGCTCATTAATGTTTGTGTTTTCTGGTATTGCTATTGTATATGATATTTTTTCTGTATTATTTTGATATTCTTCAACATTAACATCTTTGATTGTTATTGACAGCATTTCAAAAATTGAGGATATTTTTTGTATATTCTCTTTCATCCCTTCCCCTTCAATAGAAAGCTTTTTAAGAACCCCTTTTGAAATAAATTTAATCTCTATCTTTTTTAAAAATATTAATGTAAGATAAACAGCAATAAATGTGATTATGGCACCTTGATAATATCCAATTCCTATTGCAAGTCCTATACAAGATACTGCCCAAAGTGTTGCTGCTGTTGTAAGTCCTTTTACTGTTACCCCATCCTTTATGATTGTGCCAGCACCCAAAAAACCGATACCAGATATAACCTGGGCACCTAATCTTGCAACATCAATTTGTGTTTTTGGTGGATAATAAGTTTTAAAGATATACAACGATGTCATCATAACTAATGTAGAACCAACGCATACCAAAATATGAGTTCTAAAGCCTGCTGGTCTATGCACATTTTCCCTTTCAACACCAATCAATCCACCTATAATAATTGCCAATACAATTTTAATTAATTCTTCTATCATGCGTATTCACCAAAAAATAATAGTATAAGATTATTATAATAATTATATGAAAAAATTAAAGGGATTGTGAAAGATATCTCCCACAATCCCTTTTCATCTTCTGTTTGTTATACAGCGTTGTGAACAAATGCAACAATCTTTTTACAAGGAATATCAACAACTGAGCCAAGACCGCAAAATCTTCTCTTTCTTGGGCAACATCTATCTCTTCTTCTGTGTCCGCAA
Source organism: Caldicellulosiruptoraceae bacterium PP1 (assembly GCA_041320695.1). Classification (NCBI taxonomy): domain Bacteria; kingdom Bacillati; phylum Bacillota; order Caldicellulosiruptorales; family Caldicellulosiruptoraceae; species Caldicellulosiruptoraceae bacterium PP1. The sequence goes on from JBGGOQ010000003.1 coordinate 243,220, forward strand.
TGACGGTCTCTATCTCGGTCTCCATCAAAATCATCAAAGTCTAAATCTTCATCCCACATTCTTGTATGGTACATTATTGGATCATCTGGTGGTGTTCCCATGCTAACAATTAACCTTGCAAACTTTGGTGTAACTAATGCTAACACTCCAGTAAATCCACTACCGCTTTCCCCGCCACTTTCAGTAAATATTGTAACTGTTTCTCCTAAAAATCTTCTCATATGTTCACAGATATCACGATGCCCGCCATGTTCGCCGCCAACAAAGCCTTCAAATTCTTCAGACATATACTAAACCTCCTATATTGGTTTTCCTATTAACATAATATGTCTTATAGGAGGTTTTGTTACCATAAGTTAGCTACCAAAATCCTCTATAATCTTTATTGCTTGTTCATAAGTGTCTACTACTATTCCATTTTTTAAATCTTCAATTTGTTTATTGCTGAGGTTTTTTATGTCAATTGGTGTAATAAGTTTTAATGTTTCTCCATCACGCGGTTGAGAATAAAAAATAGCTACTCTATCATCTTTTATTGAAATAATAAAATGGTTAGGACAAAGGCCATCAAAAACCCTGCTAAGTATTACATAGTTAGGGCTATAATGCTCTAATGTCCAACCTCTATATATTTTTTGTATATCTGTTTTATAAAGCCCTATATATTCTGGATCAAAATATGACTGTTCCTCAACAATATGCCCACACTTTTTAAAATACTTACGCAAAACCAACACTGTATCATTATTTATTTTTTGAAGTGTTGATTTGTTTGCAATATTGGCTATTTCTGTTATATTTTTGCCTTTTAGCTCATCACGAGTTTTTATTTGTTTACTATTAATAGTAAATGTATATCCAATTGCGAATGACACAATAAAAATCACAATTAAAAAAGCGGTAAAAATAAAGGATTTAAAGTAAGTTCTCATGGAAAGCCTCCATGTTTTTTTATTACTATTATTCCCTTATTTTTCACCGCTATACATAAACTTATTCTTCCCAGTTGTGATATACTTCTTTTACATCATCATTATCTTCAAGCAAATCAATCAGTTTTCTCATTTTTATAGAATTTTCTTCATCTAATTTAACTGTTGTTTGTGGAATTAATTCTACTTGAGCTTCTAAAAATGTGTAGCCCTCTTTTTCAAGTGCTTCACGAACTTGAGTAAAATCATCTGGTGATGTAATAATTTCATATACATCATCAGAAGAATTAAAATCTTCAGCACCTAAATCAAGAGCTTTAAGCATTAGCTCATCTTCATTTGGAAAGCTTTCTTTTTCAATAATAATAACACCTTTTCTATTAAACATCCAAGAAACGCAGCCTGTTTGACCAAGATTCCCACCAAACTTGTCAAACAAATGCCTTATTTCGCCTGCTGTTCTATTTCTGTTGTTTGTCATTGCTTCGACAATAACAGCCACACCTTCTGGCCCGTATCCTTCGTATGTAATGTCTTCATAACCACTTGTGTCAACATCTCCAGCAGCTTTCTTTATAAATCCCATAATCTTATCCATTGGCATATTAGCAGCTCTTGCTTTTGCGATTACATCTCTTAGCCTTGAGTTAGCCTCCGGATCTGGGTTAGATTTTGCAACAACCATTAATTCTCTACCTAATTTTGTGAACAACTTACCTTTTTGAGCATCTGTTTTTTCTTTTTTATGCTTAATATTTGCCCATTTTGAATGACCTGACATTATAATCCCCCTATAAAAACATTTACTTCACAAACAGATTATAAATTTTAAAAGTTTTAAAGTCAAATGTTTTTTTTGCATATACTTATTAAGACTAATATTTTTGTATAATGTAATGAAGAATAAGATTTTAAATCAAGTTTTAATATTATCGGCATGTAATATTGTCACAACATCATTATTTTTCTTTTACAGAGTGTTGATTTCTCGTCAGATTAGTTCAGAAGGAATGGGCCTTTTTACATTTGCAATGACAGCCTATTTTCTTTTTTATAGCTTTTCAAGTGGTGGCATTGCAGTTTCTATTTCAAAAAACATAGCTGAAAACTCTAATATCAAAGGCTATCCTGAAAAGGTTAAATTTATTATCGGTCGTTTTGTTCTTTTATTAAGTTTTATTGTTACTATGATATTTCTTCTACTCAATGGGTGGATCTGCAATAATATTTACAAAACTCCTATACTTCAAAATAACCTTTATCCACTTATTTTTTGCGTTATAATAGTAAGCCAGTCAGCAATCTATAAAGGTTACTTTTATGGACTTCAAAAGCCTCTTACACCAGCACTCGCTGAAATATTTGAAAATATCATGAGAATTTCGATAGTATCATTAATATTTATGACTTTTACTTTAGATTGGAATAAAAAGATTTTTGTTAGTATTTTGGGAATTCCAATAGGTGAGATTTCAAGCTTTTCTTTCTTATTAATAGGTTATTTGATAAAGAATAAAAGTATTAGATTAAGTGTTACTTTTTCTGATTTATCAAAGATTATAGTAGATGTGCTTAAAATTTCTATTCCGCTTGCTATAATAGGTATATTATCAAATGTCTTTCAAACCATCGAAAACTCTGTTGTACCTAAGCTTTTTCAAAATAATAATATAAACTTTGAAAAAGCCATATCAATCTTTGGTGTAATAAATGGTATGAGTTATCCTGTCGCCTTCTTACCTGCTGTATTGATTACTTCGCTTTCAACAGTTATAGTTCCAACTGTTTCTGAATTACATGGAAATAAAAAAGCTTTGTCAAGAAGGATAAATAAATTTATATTAGTCACAATTGCAATATCACTGCCAATTATGGTTATTTACTATATTTATCCAAATGAGATATGCTTTCTTCTTTTTAAAAACAAAGAGGCAGGTATATATCTAAAAGCAATTGTACCTGCACTTAGTTTTTATTATCTTTCTATAACCTTGTCGAGCATCCTCAATGCTTTATCAGAGGCAAGCTTTAACTTTTATCAAAATACAGTAATATCAATACTAAGGCTTGCAAGTTATATAACCTTCTTGGGCTTATTTAGAGATATCAAGTGGTATATTATTCTTACTAATGTATTTGCCGTAATCACATGTATTGTTATGATAGGAAGGATATCAAAGGTCAAATTCGACTTTGATAAAAATATCTATAAAAAGATTATTTACCTCACATTAGCATGTGTTATTGCAGTAATAATATCTTTCATAATCCCTACAAAAAGTATTCTATTAAACATCATTACAATAGTATCAGTCTACTTCCTCTTCTGTGCCATAATCATAGCACGTTAGCCAACCAAAACAGTGAGCCAACGGGGACGATTACGGGTGGAAGAAGAGTGTGACAAGAAAAACCGTCCCCAATGTCACAACTAGCGATTTCTCTTTTGTAATACCATATGTTTTTTGGGTTGTTTCGTATAGTGAGATAAGGTAAGCTATCTCTGATAGCTTGAGTACAAACATGTGTATAGGTAAGAAGCTAAATATTACCCCAAGAAGAATTATATATATGGGTATCAAAAATGGAACAGTAACAGATGTTATTGCAAATGATATAGAGTATTTTTTTCTATTCAAAAGCCAAACTAAGAAGTATATCAAGATTATCTCTACAATAAGCTTTAGGGCAAGAGATGAAAAGTTTGAAATAACAAAGTTTATTAGTCTAAAATTCTCGGTTTCAGATTTTACACTGCTAAAATAAAACATATAGGTATCTTGTAAAACAAATATCCCTTTGAAAAACTTGAATTGAGCAAAAGCGTAAACAACAAGCAGAAGAAAGTACACAAAGAATATCTCTATACCTGATATATAGTCATTGGATATTGCTAAATCCCGTATTAATTTCATTGGTTTTAAAAGTCCTTTTTTTATAAAACCTTCCTTGAAAATACTCAATTTAATCAACCCCAAGATTTATTTAAATAGCTTCTATAGTATCACATACATTGTCAATTAATACGCCACCTGATGTTAGTTCTGTGATTTCTTTTATGAAAGAATCAAACTCTTCTTTTGAAATTACAATATCTAAATCAACCACATCAGAATAATTGATTTCTATTATTTTTGAAGAAAACCTTTCTAATAGTTTTTTAGTCTGCTCCAAAAAGCTATATTCAACTATTATTTTAAACCTCTTACAATCAATATACCTCAATATACCTGCTTTTTCAATAGCAAGAGAGGCAGATTTGCTATAAGCCCTTGTAAGTCCACCAGCACCAAGAAGTATTCCTCCAAAATATCTTGTTACAACAATTAAAACATTCTTAAGATTATTTCTCTTAATAACCTCCATTACAGGAAGCCCTGCTGTCCCTTGAGGTTCGCCGTCATCTGAATACTTTTGAATAGGATAATCAATGCCATATGTATATGCATAAACATTGTGTGTTGCATCATAATACTTTGATCTTATATTATTTAAATAAAAATCAACCTCTTCTTGATTTTCAACGTGAAAAATGGAGGAAATAAAAACTGACTTTTTCTCAATCCATTCAACTTGAACATTCTCTTTTATTGTTAAATACATTCTTATCACCAAATAAAAATATTAGCCGCACTCTTATTCACAATAAAAATGCGGCTAATATCTATTATATGCGTTGATTTAAATATTTACAAGCTGTTTATATTGTTCAAAAGCAAGAGATGCTAAAGCCCTGTCCTGACTATAAGTAATTTTTGAAAGTGCATCTTCTAATGTAAAATAACCTGCATCAAATACATTCTCTTCATGATTTTCCTTGAGAAAATCTTCAGATGTGGCCTCCATTATATACCATGTAATCTTATTGCATACTGGTCTTTGACGTGTAACTGAAAAGAATTCGTAACTTGTTTGCCCTGCAGATGAAAGGATTTTAGCATCAATACCTACTTCTTCTTTTACCCTTTTTGTTGCTACTTCTGGAGCAATATCACCATTCTTAATTACACCTTTTGGAAATACCCATTCATTCTTCTCGTTCTTCATTATAAAGATTTTTCCTTGGTAAAATATTACACCACCAGCACAATTTCTAATCAGCAATGCGGACATCTCCTTTCATTTTAATAAACTCCCCTTATAATAATAATACCCTCTTTTAGCAATATAGTAAACAATATGAGCGTTTTAATATATTTTTTTGTCTATACTGTATAAATTTTATTTTGTATATTGTCTAATTAATCTAAACAATACTAAAATGGCTAACTATCTTATCAAGTAAGTTCTCTATCCCATCGCCATTTGTTGCTGATACAAAAGTATATTCAACCCTTGTATCAATTGGAATATCATCTAAGTCTTCTACCTTATCAATCTTGTTGTATACTCTGATTATAGGTATTGTTCCAGCCTCCAAATCTTTTAAAATACCTTCAGAAACCCTAATATGTTCAAAAAAGAATGGATCTGAGATATCTACAACATTTAATATAAGGTCAGCATATTTTACCTCTTCTAAAGTTGATGAAAAAGCTTCTATAAGATGGTGAGGAAGGTTTCGTATAAATCCAACAGTGTCAGAAAGTAAGAAATTAACCCCCTTAAAATATACCTTTCTAACTGTTGTATCAAGTGTTGCAAAGAGCTTATCTTCAACATAAACAGAGGCCTTCGAAATTCTATTCATCAAGGTTGATTTACCAGCATTGGTATACCCAATGATTGCAACAACAGGAGTATTGTTTTTCTTACGAAATTCTCTATGAAGCTCTCTTGTTTTCTTAACCTTCTTAAGCTCTTCTTCAATTTCATGTATTCTTCGTAAAATGTGCCTTCGGTCAGTCTCAAGCTTCTTTTCACCTGGTCCTCTTGTTCCTATACCGCCTCCAAGCCTTGAAAGAATCTTACCATAACCTGTTAGTCTTGGAAGAACTGTTTTAAGCTGTGCCAATTCAACTTGAAGTTTACCTTCGTTTGTTTTTGCTCTTTTTGCAAAAATATCTAAAATAACATCTGTCCTATCAATAACCTTTTTCAAAATTAGCTCCTCAAGGTTTTTAATTTGTGCTGGACTAAGCTCGCAATTAAATACAACTGTATCAATGTCTTTTGTTGTACATATATGTTTTATCTCCTCTGCCTTTCCTTTACCAATATAGTATGCTGGGTCTATATCCTTCTTTATTTGTATGACTTTATCTACAACCTCAGCACCAGCAGTTATGCAAAGGTTTTCAAGCTCATTTAGATTGTATCTCTCAATTTCATTGTCATATAGTCCCCATTTGTCTACTAATAATACCCTTTCTTTTTCCCTCTTTTTATGAACCTTAACGCTTTTTATTCTTTGAGTTTCAACTTCCCTTATTTCATCTATAAACTGGTTATCAAACAAAACATCAATATCAAATGGCCCTAATACCTTTATCTCATTTAGTTCATTTGACGTGTTAAAGGCAATGGATGCTTTATCATCCTTTATAGATAGGGTTATTACCATAATATAATTTCCATTGATTAATGTTGCTAAATCCTGTGTTGATGGAGTTGGTGTTCCATTAAGGTGTGTATGAATAAGATATTCTTTTTTTAGCCTTTTTTCATTAGAACTAAACATAATTTTGTGCTTTTGCCCTAATAAAACCTCTTTTACCTTTTTGTTATTAAGTGAAACAATAAGCCCAATTTCAGAATTCTGCTTATTTGATAAAGTCTTTAGCTTTTCATATGTTTCATGGTCTAATAGTCCATCTTGAATATAATGCCCTTCTAATTCTTTTAAAAAGGTATAGTAATAGTGGCTTAATCTTTCTTTGGACATAAAACACATCCTCTCAAATTGAATAAAAGCCTAACTCCCATAATGGAAGTTAGGCTTGAAATTATTCAATAATTGTTGTAACTGAACCTGCACCAACTGTTCTTCCACCTTCACGGATAGCAAATCTAAGTCCTGTTTCAATAGCGATAGGTGCAATGAGTTCAACTGTCATTTCTATGTTATCACCAGGCATAACCATTTCTACGCCTTCTGGAAGGTCAATTGTACCTGTTACGTCTGTTGTTCTGAAGTAGAACTGTGGTCTGTAACCATTGAAGAATGGTGTATGTCTTCCACCTTCTTCTTTTGTTAGAACGTAAACTTGTGCTTTGAATTTTGTATGTGGTTTAATTGAACCTGGTTTTGCAACAACTTGTCCTCTTTCAACATCTGTCTTTTGGATACCTCTTAAAAGACATCCAACGTTGTCACCAGCAACAGCCTCGTCAAGAAGTTTTCTGAACATTTCTATACCAGTAACAACTGTCTTTCTTGGAGCTGGTTCGAAACCAACTATTTCAACTTCTTCACCTGTCTTTAACACACCTCTTTCAACTCTACCAGTAACAACTGTACCTCTACCTGTGATTGAGAATACGTCTTCAACAGGCATTAAGAATGGCTTGTCTGTTTCTCTTTGTGGTGTTGGGACATATTGGTCAACAGCGTCCATAAGTTCTAATATGCATTTATATTCTGGTGCATTAATATCTTGTGAAGCTGATTCTAATGCTTTTAATGCTGAACCCTTGATTATTGGAACTTCATCACCAGGGAATTGGTATTTTGAAAGTAATTCTCTTACTTCCATTTCAACAAGTTCAATAAGTTCTGGGTCATCAACCATATCTGTTTTGTTTAAGAATACAACGATATATGGAACGTTAACCTGTCTTGCAAGAAGAATGTGTTCTCTTGTTTGTGGCATTGGACCATCTGCAGCTGAAACAACAAGGATAGCACCGTCCATTTGAGCTGCACCAGTGATCATGTTCTTAACGTAGTCAGCGTGTCCTGGGCAGTCAACGTGAGCATAGTGTCTATTGTCTGTTTCATACTCAACGTGAGCTGTGTTAATTGTAATACCTCTTTCTCTTTCTTCTGGAGCCTTATCAATTTGGTCATAAGCTAAGAATTCAGCTTTACCTCTTAATGCTAATACTTTTGTAATAGCAGCTGTTAATGTTGTTTTACCATGGTCAACGTGTCCTATTGTACCAATGTTAACATGTGGTTTTGTTCTTTCGAATTTAGCCTTTGCCATGCTTATATTATCCTCCTTACTCAATATTATTTTATTTAAAATTTTAATTTTTAGACAATTTTATTAATATTTTATACTTATTTGTTTTTGTTTTCAAGAACCTTATCTGCAATATTCTTTGGAACTTCATCATAGTGGTCAAATTGCATTGTGTAAGTTCCTCTACCTTGTGTTCTTGATCTTAAATCAGTAGCATATCCAAACATTTCAGCAAGTGGAACAAATGCCCTTATAACTTGAGCATTTCCTCTTGGTTCCATGCCTTCAATTCTACCTCTTCTTGAGTTGATATCTCCCATTACGTCACCCATATATTCTTCTGGAACAACAACTTCAACCTTCATTATAGGTTCAAGAAGAACTGGGTCTGCCTTCTTCATACCATCTTTGAATGCCATAGAACCAGCAATTCTGAATGCCATATCACTTGAGTCAACTTCGTGGTATGAACCATCGTAAAGAGTAACCTTTACGTCAACAACTTGATATCCACCTAAAATACCTGCCTGCATAGCATCTTGAACACCGGCATCAACTGATGGAATATATTCTTTTGGAATAACACCACCAACAATCTTGTTTACAAACTCGTAACCAGCACCTCTTTCCATAGGTTCGATTTCGAGCCAAACATGACCATATTGACCTCTACCACCAGACTGTCTGATATATTTACCTTCGATCTTAACAGGCTTTCTAATTGTTTCTTTATAAGCAACTTGTGGCTTACCAACGTTTACTTCAACCTTGAATTCTCTCTTCATTCTGTCAACGATAATTTCAAGGTGAAGTTCACCCATACCAGCAATTAGAGTTTGACCTGTTTCATGGTTTGTTGAAACCTTAAATGTTGGGTCTTCTTCAGAAAGTCTTTGTAAAGCAATACCCATCTTTTCTTGGTCAGCTTTTGTTTTTGGCTCAACAGCAACCTGGATAACTGGCTCTGGAAATTCCATTGATTCCAAGATAATTGGGTTGTTTTCATCACAAAGAGTATCACCAGTTGTTGTGTTTTGTAAACCTATTGCAGCACAGATATCTCCAGCATAAACTGTTTCAATGTCCTCTCTGTGATTAGCATGCATCTGAAGAAGTCTTCCGATTCTTTCTTTTTTATTCTTTGTAGAGTTATAAACATAAGAACCAGCATTTAGTACCCCTGAGTAAACCCTTAAGAATGTGAGTTTACCAACATATGGGTCTGACATAATCTTAAATGCTAATGCACAGAATGGTTCGTCATCACTTGTCTTTCTTTCAATCTCGTCATTTGTATCAGGTGAAAATCCTTTTACAGCCTCAATGTCAAGTGGTGATGGTAAATAGTCAACAACTGCATCTAAAAGAGGCTGAACACCTTTATTTTTATATGATGAACCACATAATACTGGGGTCATCTGTAAATTGATTGTAGCTTTTCTGATACCTTTTTTGATTTCTTCTTCTGTTAATTCTTCGCCTTCAAGATATTTCATCATAAGCTCTTCATCTGATTCAGCAACAGCTTCAACAAGCTTAAGTCTATATTCTTCTGCCAAATCTTTTAGGTCTTCTGGTATCTCTGTTGCTTGAGATACTTTACCTAAGTCGTCAACATATATTATTGCCTTCATTGTAACAAGGTCAACAAGACCTTGGAATGTGTCTTCTTTCCCAATTGGAATCTGGAGTGCAACAGGGTTTGCAGAAAGCCTATCTTTCATCATTTGGATAACATTATAGAAGTTTGCACCCATGATATCCATCTTGTTAACATAAGCTATTCTTGGAACCTTATATTTATCTGCCTGTCTCCAGACAGTCTCTGACTGCGGCTCAACTCCACCTTTTGCACAAAATACGGCAACTGCACCATCAAGCACGCGAAGAGACCTTTCTACTTCAACAGTGAAGTCAACATGGCCTGGTGTGTCAATAATGTTTACTCTATGCCCTCTCCATTGAGCAGTTGTAGCAGCAGAGGTTATTGTGATACCTCTTTCTTGCTCTTGTTCCATCCAGTCCATAGTTGCTGTTCCTTCATGAACTTCACCAAGTTTGTGAACTCTACCAGTATAGAACAGAATTCTTTCGGTAGTAGTTGTTTTTCCAGCATCTATGTGTGCCATAATACCAATGTTTCTTGTTTTTTCTAGTGGGAACTGTCTGGGCAACTTATTATTTACCTCCTTATTTTTGTATTACCACCTGTAATGTGCAAAAGCCTTGTTAGCTTCAGCCATCCTGTGTGTATCTTCTCTTTTCTTAACTGATCCACCTGTATTGTTTGCAGCGTCCATAATTTCTGCTGCTAATTTTTCTCTCATTGTTCTTTTATCTTTTCTATCTCTTGAATATTGTACAAGCCATCTAATACCAAGTGATAATTTTCTATCTGGTTCAACTTCGATTGGTACTTGATATGTTGCACCACCCACTCTACGAGGTCTTACCTCTAATATAGGCATAACGTTGTTTAGAGCTTGCTCTAAAACTTCTAGTGGGTCTTTACCTGTTTTTTCTCTGATTATTTCAAAAGCTCCGTAAACTATTTTTTCAGCAACCGCTTTTTTACCATCATACATAATCTTGTTGATAAGTCTTGAAACTACTTTATCATTATATAATGGATCTGGTAAAACATCTCTCTTTTTAGCTTGACCCTTTCTTGGCAAACCTTCTCCCTCCTTTTAACACTTTTATTATCTTAGGCTACTTTTTTATTTTTTTGCTGCTGTAGCCTTTGGCTTTTTAGCACCGTATTTGGATCTCCCTTGTTTTCTATTAGCAACACCAGCTGTATCTAAAGTACCTCTTACGATATGGTATCTAACACCAGGTAAGTCCTTTACCCTACCACCTCTTACTAAAACAACTGAGTGTTCTTGTAGATTGTGGCCAATACCTGGAATGTATGCAGTTACTTCAATACCATTTGTAAGCCTTACTCTGGCAACCTTTCTTAGAGCTGAGTTTGGCTTTTTAGGTGTAACTGTTTTAACAACAGTACAAACACCTCTCTTTTGTGGGCTGCTTAAATCATAGTACTTTTTATTAAGTGTATTGTAGCCCTTTTGAAGTGCTGGTGCCTTTGATTTAAATGATTTCTTTTCTCTACCTTTTCTAACTAATTGATTAATTGTTGGCATTCTCTTATTTACACCTCCTTTTTAAAAATATTTATAAAATTGCAGCAGAAGATGCAGAAACGTTGATTCCACAAAATCTGCCCAATTCTTTCTTAGAATCAACAAAGATAAGTTTTATGTTTTTTTGGTTACACATATTTATTATATCCCTTACAACCCAATCATCACTATCTTTTGCGACAACAACTATTTTTGCTTTGCCTTCATGAATAGCTTGGGCTGTTTGCCTTGCTCCAACCATCTTAGGCATATTTTTTATCTGTTCTAATTCCGGTGTCAATAGATATTCCTCCCCTTTTATACTGGAAGGTTGAAAATTACACTCAAATATAATAACATTCATTTAATTTTATGTCAAGAAAGGTTAAAAAACTTAAAATCTTTGCAAATGGATGTGCCAACGAGAACAGTCCCCATTGGCTCACCCATTGGCTCATATAATTTTTTCACTATCAAGTGAAATGTTTCTGTATTTTGACATTCCGGTTCCTGCAGGTATCAATTTACCTATTATAACATTTTCCTTAAGACCAATAAGTGGGTCTACTTTACCTTTTATAGCTGCCTCTGTAAGAACCCTTGTTGTTTCTTGGAATGATGCAGCAGATAAGAATGATTCGGTAGAAAGTGCAGCCTTTGTTATTCCAAGTAATACCCTTCTTCCAAGTGCAAATCTCTTTCCTTCTATCTCTGCTTTATCATTTTCTTCCATAAATCTATTAATATCAACAATCTCACCTGGAAGTAGATCTGTATCACCTGGATCCTCTACTTTTACTTTCTTCATCATTTGCTTAATTATTATCTCAATATGCTTGTCATTTATGTCAACACCCTGCATCTTATAAACCTTTTGAACCTCAGCTATAAGGTAGCCTTGAACATCTTTGAGTCCTTTAATCTTAAGTAGGTCATGAGGATTTAATGAACCTTCAGTAAGCTCGTCACCTGCTTTTACATAATCACCTGTTTGAACCTTTAGTCTTGCACCAAATGGAATCTCAAATTCTTTTCTTGAAACCTCATGTTCACCATTTGGATTTTCGCTTTCTACAATAACCTTTCTCTTTTTGTCCTCTACAACTGTTACCCTTCCATCTATATCACTTATTATTGCAACACCTTTTGGCTTTCTTGCTTCAAATAGCTCCTCAACACGAGGCAAACCATGAGTGATATCTTCTCCTGCAACACCACCTGTATGGAATGTTCTCATTGTAAGCTGTGTTCCAGGTTCGCCAATAGCTTGTGCAGCAATTATACCAACAGCTTCACCTACGTTTATATGAAGGCCTGTTGCCATATCAAGGCCATAACATTTAGCACATATACCAACCTTAGTCTTGCACTCAAGAACAGACCTTACATATACACTTTTAATTCCGGCATTAGCAATTCTTTTGGCAAGACTATCTGTAATAAGTTCATTTTTAGAAACAATCTTTTCACCAGTTTGAGGGTCTGTAATATCCATCATGGCATATCTTCCGGTAATTCTATCCTCAAGTGTTTCAATAACTTCATTCCCATCTCTTATTTCTGATACCCAAATACCTTTATCTGTTCCGCAGTCCTCTTCTCTAACAATTATATCTTGTGCAACGTCAACAAGCCTTCTTGTTAAGTATCCTGAGTCTGCAGTTCTTAGTGCAGTATCAGCAAGACCTTTTCTTGCACCATGTGTTGATATGAAGAATTCCAAAACGTCAAGACCTTCTCTGAAGTTTGATTTAATTGGCATCTCAATTGTCTTACCTGATGGATTAGCCATAAGACCTCTCATACCTGCAAGCTGGCTTATCTGATTCTTTGACCCTCTCGCACCTGAGTTTGCCATCATATAAATTGGATTAAACTCATCAAGGTTATCAATCAATGCTGTTGTAATCTTTTCTTTTGTTTCATTCCAAATTGCTATAACCTTATCATATCGTTCACCATCAGATATAAGACCACGTTTGAAAAGCATTTCTACTTTATCTACTTCGCTATCAGCTTCTGCTATCATCTTTTCTTTTATCTCAGGAATTTCCATATCAGAAACTGAAATTGTCATCGCACCACATGTTGAAAATCTAAAACCAAGCTCTTTTACTTTATCAAGAATCTCTGCAGTTCTTGTCATTCCATATTTTTTTATACACTTGTCAATAATCTTGCCTAACATCTTCTTATCAACAAGTGTATCAATCTCAAGTTTTAGTAAGTTTTCTTCTTTTGTTCTATCAACAAATCCTAAATCTTGCGGAATAGCCTGGTTGAATATTATCTTCCCAACAGTAGTATTTATTATATCTTTAACTAACTTGCCGTTAATCTCTTTCTGCACACGAACCTTTATCTTTGCATGAAGAGCTATAACCTTATGGTCATAGGCAAGTATTGCTTCTTCTGGTGAAGCAAATACCATACCTTCACCTTTGTCATTCTTCTTTTCCATTGTAAGATAGTAACACCCAAGTACCATATCCTGAGTTGGTACAACAACAGGCTTACCATCTTGAGGCTTTAAAAGATTGTTGGCAGAAAGCATCAAAAATCTTGCTTCAGCTTGTGCCTCTGATGAAAGTGGAACATGCACAGCCATCTGGTCACCGTCAAAGTCAGCATTGTATGCAGTACATACAAGAGGATGAAGCCTTATTGCCCTACCATCCATTAATACTGGTTCAAATGCTTGAATACCAAGCCTATGAAGTGTAGGAGCACGGTTTAGTAAAACTGGGTGGTCTTTTATAACCTCCTCAAGAATGTCCCATACCTCAGATCTTGCTTTTTCGACTGTTTTCTTTGCATTTTTGATATTTGAACAAATTCCTCTTTCAACAAGTTTTTTCATAACAAATGGCTTAAATAGCTCCAATGCCATTTCTTTTGGAAGACCACATTGGTAAATCTTTAGCTGTGGACCTACAACTATAACCGAACGTCCTGAGTAGTCAACCCTCTTACCAAGAAGATTTTGTCTAAATCTTCCTTGCTTACCTTTGAGCATGTCAGAAAGTGATTTAAGAGGTCTATTCCCAGGACCTGTAACTGGTCTTCCACGCCTTCCGTTATCAATTAGTGCATCAACAGCTTCTTGAAGCATTCTTTTTTCGTTTCTAATTATAAGCTCTGGTGCACCTAAATCAATAAGCCTTTTGAGTCTGTTATTTCTATTTATAACCCTTCTATAAAGGTCATTTAAATCAGATGTTGCAAATCTTCCACCATCAAGCTGAACCATTGGCCTAAGTTCAGGTGGTATAACAGGTAAAACCTCTAGTATCATCCATTCAGGTCTGTTATTAGATTTTCTAAAGGCCTCGACAACTTCAAGTCTTTTTATAATTCTTAACTGTTTTTGTCCCTTTGAAGTATCAAGCTCTTTTTTTAATTCTTCTGAAAGTTTATCAAGATCAATTTCTTTTAATAATTCTTTTATAGCCTCTGCACCCATTCCGGCTTTAAATCTATCGCCGTATTTATCCCTATATTCCCTATATTCTTTATCTGTAAGTATCTGCTTTTTCTGAAGCTCAGAAACATCTCCCGGATCAGTAACAATATAGGAGGCAAAGTATAAAACCTTTTCAAGATTTCTTGGAGTGATATCCAAAATCAAGCTCATTCTGCTTGGAACACCTTTGAAATACCAAATGTGAGAAACTGGAGCAGCAAGTTCAATATGCCCCATTCTCTCACGTCTAACCTTTGATTTTGTTACTTCAACACCACATTTGTCACATACAACACCTTTGTATTTTACCTTCTTGTATTTTCCGCAGTGACATTCCCAATCCTTTGTTGGTCCAAAAATCTTTTCACAGAATAAGCCGTCCCTTTCAGGTTTTAATGTCCTATAATTTATTGTTTCAGGTTTTTTTACTTCACCACGAGACCATTCTCTAATCTTTTCTGGGGAGGCAAGGCTAATCTTTATTGCATCGAAGTTAAATACCTCCTGCAATTTAAAACCCTCCTAAGCTTTATTCATCAAATTGGTCGTCATCACCAAAATCAACGTCAATAACCTTTCCGTTCATAAGTTCTTCATAGAACTTGTCGTTTGATTCAAAGTCCTCTAAGATATCTTCTTCATCAGAAACCTCTCTATCTCTTGCCAAATCAAAAGGTGAAAGACTTTGCTCATCATCATCTATTGATTCCTTAAGCTCAACCTCTTCATTCTCTTCAGAAAGAAGTTTGACATCAAGGCACAAACTCTGAAGTTCTTTTACTAAAACCTTGAATGATTCCGGTATTCCTGGCTCTGGTATATTTTCACCTTTAACAATTGCCTCATAAGTCTTTACCCTTCCTGTAACATCGTCTGATTTTACAGTGAGTAGCTCTTGCAATGTATATGCAGCACCATACGCTTCAATAGCCCAAACTTCCATCTCACCAAATCTTTGCCCACCAAATTGTGCTTTACCGCCAAGTGGCTGTTGTGTAACAAGTGAGTATGGTCCTGTTGAACGAGCATGAATCTTGTCATCAACCAGGTGAGCAAGTTTCAGCATATACATGTATCCAACTGTAACCTCATTGTCAAAAGGCTCTCCAGTCCTTCCATCATAAAGCATTGTTTTACCATTTGGCTGTAAACCTGCCATTGAAAGTGCTTCTTCTATGTCCTCTTCTTTTGCACCATCAAAAACAGGTGTTGCAACCTTCCAACCAAGAGCCCTTGCGGCATATCCTAAGTGAACCTCAAGTATCTGTCCTATATTCATACGTGAAGGAACGCCCAAAGGATTTAGAACAATGTCAACTGGTGTGCCATCTGGTAAGAATGGCATGTCCTCAACTGGCAGTATCCTTGAGATAACACCCTTATTTCCGTGTCTACCAGCCATCTTATCACCAACAGATATTTTCCTCTTTTGAGCTATATAAACACGAACAAGCTGGTTTACACCAGGTGGCAGTTCATCACCATTTTCCCTTGTGAATACTCTAACATCTACTATTATTCCACCTTCACCATGTGGAACCCTAAGAGAAGTATCCCTTGTTTCTCGTGCCTTTTCACCAAAGATTGCACGAAGAAGCCTTTCTTCTGCTGTAAGCTCTGTTTCGCCCTTTGGTGTAACCTTACCTACAAGGATATCACCGCTTTTTACCTCGGCACCAATACGTATAATACCTCTTTCATCAAGGTCTTTTACTTGATCTTCACCAATATTGGGGATATCTCTTGTTATCTCTTCTGGCCCTAATTTTGTATCTCTTGCTTCACATTCATATTCTTCTATATGGATAGATGTGTAAACATCATCTTTAACAAGTCTTTCAGATAGTAATATAGCATCTTCGTAGTTATAGCCTTCCCATGGCATGAATGCAACCAATACATTTTTACCAAGTGCAAGTTCTCCTAATTGAGTTGAAGGACCATCAGCTATAACCTCACCTGCTTTTACTCTATCGCCTTTTTTAACAATAGGTCTTTGGTTAAAGCAAGTACCTTGGTTTGTTCTCTTAAATTTAAGTATTTGGTAGCTATCCTTAGTACCATCATCATTTTTTATGACAACTTCGTTAGCTGAAACCTTCTCAACAATTCCATCCTTCTTTGAAAGAATACATACTCCTGAGTCTACTGCTGCTCTATATTCAATACCAGTTCCAACAACTGGTGAGTCGGTAATTAAAAGTGGAACTGCCTGACGCTGCATGTTTGAACCCATAAGTGCTCTGTTTGCGTCGTCATTTTCCAAAAACGGAATAAGTGCTGTTGAAACTGATACTATCTGCTTTGGAGAAATATCTACAAGGTCTACCTCATTTTTGTTTACTTCTATAATGTCTTCACCAAATCTAACAGTTATTTTTGAATGTATAAACTTTCCTTCCTCATCTACTGGCTCTGTTGCTTGAGCAATTTTGTAGGTATCTTCTTCGTCAGCAGTAAGGAAAATAACCTCATTTGTAACTTTTCCTTCTTTTTTGTCAACCTTTCTATAAGGTGTTTCTAAAAATCCATATTCATTTACCCTTGCATATGTTGCTAATGATGTTATAAGACCTATGTTTGGACCTTCTGGTGTCTCAATAGGACACATTCTTCCATAATGTGAATGGTGAACGTCTCTTACCTCAAACCCTGCTCTATCTCTTGAAAGTCCACCAGGACCTAATGCAGATAGTCTTCTTTTGTTAGTTAATGCTGCAAGTGGATTAACTTGATCCATAAACTGTGATAATTGGCTTGATCCAAAAAATTCTTTGATTGTTGCTGTAACTGGACGGATATTTATTAGGGTTTGCGGTGTTACAGAATCTATATCCTGTGTTGTCATTCTTTCTCTTATAACCCTTTCCATCCTTGTAAAACCAATTCTAAATTGGTTTTGAAGTAGCTCGCCTACTGCTCTTACACGTCTATTTCCAAGGTGGTCTATATCATCTACATTCCCAATGCCATATTTAAGACCTAAGAAATAACTTGTTGCTGCATATATATCATCAATTGTTAAGCAATATGGAACTAATTCTTTTATTCTCTTTTTAATAAGTTCTTTTCTTTCATTTATGTCATTTGTTTCGGATAATATTTCTTTTAAAACAGGAAGATATACAGATTCCCGTATATTTAAATCTGAAACATCAAAGTCTACATATTTATCTATTCTAACAAAATAGTTTCCAATAACCTTAAACTTTCTTCCTTCTTCAATGTAAATCTCAACTTCATTAATACCCGCATCTTGAATTGCTTGTGCTGTTTCTCTATTTAGAAGTTCTCCTTCTTTTGCTAAAATCTCACCTGTTCTTTCATCAACAACATCTTGAGCAATTCTCTTATTAAATATCCTCTTCCAGATAGCTAATTTTTTGTTGAACTTATATCTTCCAACCTTTGCTAAGTCATATCTTTTTGGGTCAAAGAATAGGTTATATAGTAGATTCTTTGCATTTTCTACGTTTGGTGGTTCACCAGGTCTTAGCCTTTTGTAAATTTCTAAAAGTGCATTGTCTATTGGATTCCCTGAATCACCCTTTGCTGCTTCTTTATCAAGTGCAGCTTTAAGCCTTTCATCTTCACCAAATTTTTTAAATATAAGGTCGTGATTGTAAAGTCCAAAAGCCTTTAGTAATATTGTTAAAGAAACCTTACGAGTTCTATCAAGTCTAACTGATATAAGTTCTGTTGTGTCTGTTTCATATTCAAGCCAAGCTCCACGATTTGGTATTAATGTAGCACCAAATATGCGTCTTCCTTGTTTATCAATCTGTGATGAAAAATATGCTCCAGGAGAACGTATAAGCTGGCTAACAATTACCCTTTCTGCTCCATTTATAATAAAGGTTCCGCTGTCAGTCATTATTGGGAACTCGCCCATATATATATCCTGCTCTTTTATCTCTCCTGTTTCTTTATTTATAAGCCTTACTCTAACTTTAAGCGGCCTTGCATATGTTGCATCTCTTTCTTTGCACTCTTGAATAGAGTATTTGGGTTCCCCATCAAAGTAATAATCAATAAACTCAAGAAGTAAATTCTCAGTATAGTCTTTTATTGGGGAAATGTCTTTTAAAAGCTCTCTTAAGCCTTCATCGAGAAACCATTGAAATGAATTTTTTTGGATTTCCAAAAGATATGGTAAATCCAATACCTCTTTTACCTTACCATAACTCATTCTTTTTGCTTTTCCGTACTGGACTGGCTTTGGTATGGCCAATTAAATCACCTCTTAAAAAATCCTTATCTTTATTATTATTTACATAAATTGTATAGCTTATTCTATTAAGCTCTTTTTGTAATGTAACTTAGAGTTGTATTATCGAAAAAGCAGACAAAAACCCATATTAATGCATTTTGATATTCTACCACAATTTAGATTGGAATGTCAATATAGATATTTTTGTGGTATAATAAAAATAAAGATTTAAAAACAATGGTGGTGAACAAAAATGTCTATTACTGTCCTTAAAAAAAATTCCCAAGTAATTTTACCTCATAGATTAATAAATAGAATGGGTCTTAAACCTGGTGATAAATTTGAAATTATTGAAAAAGACGGTGGTATATTTCTTGTCCCAATAGTTGTTTATCCAAAAAGAAAGATTAGGAAGATTACAAAAATTGTTTCAAAGGCAAATAGAGAAAGTAAAAGCAATTTAACAAAAATATATAATAATGTCGATGAGGCATTTAAAAATATGGGGATAAACTTCAATGAATTATAAGATTGAAATAACAACTCACTTTGAAAAACAATTAAAAAGATTAAACAAAAATGAACAAAAGATAGTCTATAATAAATTAAATTTATTAATTAATAACCCTTTTCATCCTTCTTTAAGAACAAAGAAGGTTCAAGGTCTCGAAAATGTCTTTGAATGTAGAATTAATATGGATATAAGACTACTATGGCAATATAAAAATAATAATATCATACTTTTATTAACTATTGGCCATCATAATGAGATTTTTTAGGCAAAAATTTATCTCTGAATTCCCCTGCACTTATTGGTTTACTTATCAAATATCCTTGTATATAATCACACCCTTGGTCTTTTAGAATTTTAAACTGCTCCTCTGTTTCAACACCTTCTGCTACCACTTCAATTCTTAAAACATGAGCAAGTTCAATTAGGTTTTTAATTATCTTTGTTTCTTTTGAGGCTTCCATCATGCTCATAATAAATGATTTGTCAATTTTTAACATGTCTATTGGTAATGTTTGTAAATAGTTTAATGAAGAATAACCTATACCAAAGTCATCTAAAATAACTTTAAGCCCCAATTCTTTAAGATTATAAAGAGCATTTATAGTTGTTTCAACATCTTCCATTGCTGATGTTTCTGTGATCTCTATATTTATATTATTTGGATTTAATAGCCCAACTGATGAAAACTCTTTAATAATATTTAAAAAACTACTATCTTGAAACTGTTTAATTGATGTATTTATTGAAATGCTAAAATCATCTCTACATAAGCTTTTCCACTCATTAATCTGCCTGTTTGCGTCTTTTAAAACCCAATTTCCTATTGGTATTATAAGACCAGAGTTTTCAGCTATTGGGATAAAATCATTAGGAGAAATCATGCCTTTTTGTGGATGCTGCCATCTTAAAAGTGCTTCTGCTCCTTTAACTTTTTCATCTGAAATTTTATATATTGGTTGATATACCAAATAAAACTCATTATTAGAAAGTGCATGCCTTAAACCATTTTCAATTTCGTTTATCTTTATTATTTCAACATTAAATTCCTTTTGAAAATAGCACCATTTGTTTTTCCCGCTTGTTTTTGCTTTATTAAGTGCTATGTCTGCATTTTGAACAAGTGTTGCAGCATCATAAGCATCATCAGGATATATAGATATACCCATGCTTATGCTAATAAAAAAATCATAATTGTCAAGTTTCCATTCACCTCTAAATACCCCATTTAGCTTTTTTAAACAGTGCTCAATATCTATGTTATCATTTATTTCTGGAACAATAAAACCAAACTCGTCTCCACCTATTCTTGATAAAAATACTCCATCTTTTATAACAGTCAAAAGTTTTTGAGAAAACTCTCTAAGCAGGTTATCAGCTTTTATATGACCTACAATATCATTTATTGTTTTAAAATTATCAATATCAAGATATATTACTGCTAATCTTTTTTTATTTTTCTTATGAATATTTATCATTTCTTCAAGCATTTCATAGAAAAGAATTCTATTAGGAAGCCCTGTAATAAAATCATAGTATGCATTTCTTATTAATTTCTCGTGGCTACTTTTCAGTGCTTTATATTGCTCATTCAGTTCCTTTTTTATAATTATTAGTTTTTGATGAGTATTTTTAAGATTCTGATAGCTTTTAGCTAATTTTATATGTGATTTGTTTATTTCAAAAAGTTTTGATTTTATTAAAAAAAACAAAAGAGCTGATGTAATAAAAACAAAAAATAAGCCTTTATACATACTTATATATTTAATATCATTTATATCTTTTGTAATTTTGCCAAGCAATGAATCACTAAAAAATATCCATAAACTTGCTATAATAGTGTATATAAGTGTTATTCTAAGTGCATCTTTATATATTGTTATTTTTTTATCATTTTTATTGCTTTTAAACATGCTTTACATAATCCTTTATCAATTCTATTTATATTTATACCCATTTTTAAATTTTTGTCTATAAAAATAAAATATAAAATAATGCTACCATAAGATTTTATGGTAGCATTTTTAATAGTACTTTTCATATATTGCTTTTAATTGTTCTATTTGTGTTGGAGTGAGTCTTGCTTTTAGGATTGATTTACCTCTTTCTATTGCCTCATCTTTTTTGCCAGCTTTGTATAACTTATAAAGCTCTTCAATTTCAGCCCTTGTGACAACAGAAAGGACTATTTTTACCACTTCCATCTTGTCAGCAGTTGATATATTTGTTGTGTTTTTATCAACATCCTTTTGTATCTGGTCATCTTTATTATTATTCGAATTATTAGCTATATTATTAGTACTATTTGAATTTGTATTTTTTGAATTACTATCTGCGTTTTTGCTATTATTCGAGCTATTGTTAATATCTTGAGATGAATTAGTTTTAGAAATATCAACATAGTTTGTCTCATTATTTTGACTAATATTATTGCTGCTATTATTGTCTGTGCTGCTTGTTTTGCTACTATTGTTTTGATTAGCATTATTATTTTTAGTGCTGCCATTGTTATTTTTTGTAACACTACTATTATGTTGTGAGTTATTATTTGAATTTATGTTATTATTTTTAGAAACATTGGATGATTCATTATTAACCAAACTATTCTGAGCTAATTTATTTATCTCTTTTTCAATATTTTTATCTTTTATAACATCTGAGCTTTCTTCAATAATCTTTTTAATTTCAGGATCGTTTAATATTTCGTTAACAATTTTTGGTGGTAATACTGCATTAAATGCTTTATCAAAAGCATAGAATATTAAGGCTGCGAGAAATATTAGTGTTAATGAAATAATAAGAAGGATTTTTCTACGTTTTTTCATAAAATCAATCCTTTATATTAAAATTTGCATGGGGTTTTATTAAAACCCCATGCATTATAATCTTAAGCTATTATTTTATAAACGCTCTTAATGCTATTGCAGCTACCTGTGCTCTTGTAGTATTTGATTTTGGATCAAATTTGTTATCTGACATACCCTCAAGTATTCCATTCTTTTGAGCAAGTGCTACATATTTCTTTGCCCATGATGAAATGTTTGAATTATCTGCAAATGTAGTAGTTGTTATATTAGCATCGGAAATCTTTCCTGTTTTAACCAATGCTAATGAAACTACCTTAGCCATTTCTTCTCTTGTTATCTTTTCATTTGGAGCAAACTTATTGGCACTTCTTCCATTTACAACACCAAGGTTATAAAGTGCTGCAACATATGGATAGAACCAATCTTTTTCTGTTACATCGCTAAACTGAGTTACACTTTGGTCTTTTGTTGAGATACCAAGAGCTTGAACAATCATTTTTGCAAATTCTGCTCTTGTAACAGAATTATCTGGTCTAAATGTTGTATCTGGATAGCCACTAACAATGCCTTTTGCCACTGCTTCTTTTACATATGATGTATACCACGCTGATGCTGAAACATCTTTAAAGTTCTTTGTGTATGTTCCAACGTAGTAAGTACTTAATGATTTTCTGAGTGCTATAAATGAATTTGTTGATTCAACATAAATACCAGGTACTATCTCTGTTGTATCACCATTTACCTTAAATGCTGTAACTACCGCTGGATCTTGCGGCTTATTATTGAGGTTAAATACAAGTTTAACTGGGTTTGTTGTAAATGTATCTATATTATTTCCATTTACATTAACCTTTATATCTATTACATCAGAAATATTGTTTTGAGCATTGACAGTTGTTTTTGTAATTTCAATAGAAAGCTTACCGCCACTGATATTTGAAAGCGGAACTAAAGCATAACCATATTTTGTAGCAACAGCAACTGAGCTGTATTTGCCCTCTGATTTCACCTTGTTTACAGCAGCTTCATCAAAGTTAATAGTGAGTTTTTTATCTTTGTCAGTTACTGCATTGACCATCAATGCGTTGCCGATTAAAGATATTACCTTTTGGTTTTCTGCTGTCTTTATATTAGAAAAAGCTTGGTAAACCGCACTAAGTTTTGCATCTGCTGCAGTTAACTTATCTGTAGAAACAGTATATGAATTTTCACTTTCACTTTCTGTAACAGCAGGAATTACTGCTATGTTTTTAATTGCAGAAAGCATTGTATTCATAAGCTCAAACTTTGATTTTTCTGTTATCTCTGTTTTCTGAACAGTTGAAAGATTATCAGCATTTGTAATAGAAGTTGATACCTTATTCCATACATCAAGGGTTGAGGTAACTAAGCTTTTTACCTCCTCTGGTGTTGTTGTTTTCGTAATAACAGCTGCAAGGGTTTTTGATGCCTCTTTTGCAACATCGATTGCTGCGTTTACTTTTGTTAATATCTCTTGTTGTGTTGTACCAGTAACTTTTGTTTCAATAACATTAAGTGTTTGTGTAATTGCATTTGCAGCAGTCTTTACGTCTCCTGATTTAGCAGCCTCTTGAAGTTGTGCTTTAGCTTCCTGAATATTTGTAGGTGTAGTTGGGGTTGTTGTTGTTGTTCCACCTGTTGTAGTTCCAGTAGAGCCAGTTGTTGTACCACCTGTGGAACCACCTGTATTTCCACCTGTGCTACCACCTGTTGTTGTATAAAGTAATCCCCAGAAATCAAGGATTAAGTTTGCGCCAAGTTTTTGGTTATCGTTCATCTTTGTATTGATTGAAGATACTAAACCTTGTAAAGCAGTCTTTATTGCTGTTTTGCTGCTATCAGCAGAAATATCATCACCTAAGATATCATTCAAAAAATTAATCATTTGATCTACTTTTGCATTATCTAATGTGAAATTCTTAGTTGTGCTATCATATGATATTGGCTTATATGGACTGAATGATGATACTGCTAAATAAGTATTTATTTTATCAAGTATTGTATTAACTCTATTAATATCATTATTTAAATATGTTTTATATTGTTCAATGAGCTGATTAGCCAAATTTGTTTTAAGCGAATCATAATTCGATGCATTGTTCTTCTTTGCATCTATTAAATCAATTAAATCTGATTTAACATAAGTATTTTTCATAAAATCAATCATTGCACTAACTGAAGCTGTTGTTAATCCAAAGCTTTGTTCTAATCTAACCTCACGACCACCTGAAGCAACTGTATTAAAAGCTGTTAATATATCACTTTTACCACTGTTTAGATAAAGAGCTATAGCATCTGCAGCATTAGTTCCTTGATTATTTTGTGCTAAGCTATTAACAATCTTTTCAATAATGCTCTTTGCATTTGGGGTAGCAACTGTATCTCCTTGTGCAAAAGCAAATGATACTATTGATAAAGAAAATACCACTAATACCAAAATACTAACTATTCTCTTTTTTGTCTTCATATCTACATCCCTCCAAAAATCTTACTTAAAAATCCCCTTTTGTGTAAATTATCTATAGATAGTAAGGGTTTATTTGTAATAACCCTTTCGGGGTTATCTATAAATAAAATATCAGCAACATCACCTCCAAATTTTTTGGAAACAACCTTATATGCCTCTTGCATATTAAGCCCATGTTTTGAAGTAGTTTTTTCAGCAGAATGGGCATCGCTTGATACAATCTCACACATGCCTCTTTCTAATAATTCAAAGGCATATTTTTTCACTTTGTCACCAAATTTTCCTGTTATACTACCTGCTGTTATTTGAAAGTAAATCTCATAATCCTTTAGTTTTTTCAGCTTTCTTATGTCTACATCAATAAATGTTCTTTCAGGATGAGCTAAAATAATAAGGTAACCTTTCATTCTAAGGTTATATAGTTGATTTATAGTATATTCATATATATATCCATCTTTTAGCTCAACCAAAACATAATCTGAATTAGCTAAAGTAATAAGATTGTCAGTATTATAAAGTGCAGAATCTAATGTATATTCACAGCCTTTATGTAGTATAACATCTAAGTTATTTAATCCCCTCAAAAACTCCTCATATAAATTATTATAATTTGCTTTTACACTGTCGCTAAAATGAGGAGTTACACATATCTCTTTGATGCCTTCTTTTTGAGCAAGTTTTATTATTTCCCTTGCCTCATCTAATGTTTTTGCTCCATCATCAACGTTAGGCATTAGATGACAGTGCAGATCTATCATTTTCCTCCCTCATCTTTCGCTTTTTTGTTTTGCGAAGTTCCTTTTCCCCTTCATCGTTATAATAATAGTAATAGTTATAGTAATAGTAATAATAGCCTGAAGTTTTTCTTTTTACTTTATTTAATACAACTCCTAATATATTTGCATTTACATTTTTGAGATTCTCTTTAGATCTTTGCACAGCTTCAATATCAACCTCCCCTGCTGAAGCTACTAAAATAACACCATCAACAATTCTACTTACTATAGCAGCATCAGTTAATGAACTGCTTGGCGGTGTGTCTATTATTATATAATCATACATTTGTCTTATTGTGTCTAAAAATGTCGCAAATTTATTTGATGATAAAAGTTCTGCTGGATTTGGTGGAATTGGGCCTGATGTTAAGATATCTAAATTTTCAACTCCATCTTTTTTTACTACTTGCTCAAGCTCTTTATTTTCAACCAAAATATTAGTAAGCCCAACTTTGTTGATAACACCAAACATTTTATGAACATTAGGCTTTCTTAGATCAGCATCAACTATTATAACTTTACTTCCAGCTTGAGCCATTACAACAGCTAAATTAGCAGCTATTGTTGATTTTCCTTCTGATGGTATTGTACTTGTAACCAATATAGTTTTTATTGGTTTATCTAAACTTGAAAACTGGATATTAGTTCTAAGCATTCTAAATGTCTCGGTTATTGGTGAACGTGAATTATGTAATGCAATTAAAGAATCTGATGGGTTCATCTTCTTTTGCCTCCTTCTTCCATATCAGGTATTATAGCTAAAACTGGTACTTCAAGATATTTTTCAACATCCTCTGGTGTTTTTAGGGTATTATCAAGATATTCTAAGAAGAAGGCTATCCCAACGCCTACCATCAAACCTAATATAAATGCAATGGCTGTATTTAGCATTTTCTTTGGTTTTTCGGGCTTGTCCGGAATAACTGCCTTATCAACAATCTGAACATTTTCAATCTTCATAATCTTCTGCACCGCATCTATGAATACCTCTGAAAGCTTATTGGCAACAACTGCAGCAAATTTAGGATCTGTACTTTCGATATCAATTGAAAGTATCCTTGTATCATTTTTGAGATTAACTGAAATCATTGACTGTAATGCTTCTGGCTTCATATCAAGTTTAAGGTCAGAAATTACCTTTTGAAGAACACTTCTTGATACAGCAATCTCTCGATAGTCCTTAACAAGTTGTTGTCCTAAAAGAACATCGCTATAAAGTGCTTGGATATTGTCATTGTTTGAATCACTATTTGAACGACCTGCAAAAAGAGTTGTTGTTGCTTTATATACAGGAGGCATGACATAGAAGCTAAGTATTATAGCAGCTAATGTTGAGATTAGTGTAATTGATGAAATTAAAATTAGCCTTTTTCTTAATATTAAAATATACTCTTTTAGTTCCAATATTACCTTCCCCCGCTAATTAAATTTTTGTCAATCAATGTTAATACTTCTTTTTATTATATAACAGATTAATAGATTTTACAATTACAAAAATGTATTAACTTACATATAAATAAAGCTATCCCCTGTTGTTTAAAAAGGGGATAGCTTATATGGACTATATTTTAGATTTATTGCTGATAATTAATTACCTTAAATTCAGTTGTAAACTTCTTTATATTATTTAAGGATAAATCAAATAATTCCAATTCAAGTATATATGTTTTACCTACTTGATAATTTGAATCTAAATCTATCTGTTGATTATTGTAATAAATGTCTTCATATATTACATTATTTGTTTCTTTATCAATTACTCTTACTATACTTGCGTTTTGCGGATAAATATTAATAGTATTCAAGTTGTTGGTTTGATCAATTAATTGTGGAGTAATATATCTTATTGTACTTCCAAGATAAAATTCGTTAGTCCTTGTATAATAGAATACATTATTATAAAAAGTTACATAAGATAGATTGCTTGTTATAAAGTTATTTAAGTCTATATTTATTGTATTTTCTTGATTGCTTAAATCTATATTGCTACTTAAGTAATAATAATAAAGATTATTATTATCCATACCGCTAATATTGAAAATTGCTCTATTATCTGATAAATCATTAACATTAAATTTAATATTACTTGAATAAAAAATGTAATTGTTATTCTTTGTATTTTGATTTACATTAATTCCTGTTGATAAAATATTAATTTTGTCAAAATTATATAAATTAATATTTAATTCTTTAGTATTGTCTAAAACTTCTAAGTTAATAGTTTGATTCATTTCATTTGACACTATAATAGGTTTGAATACAACAAACTTCTCCACTCCATTCACATTAACATTGGCACCTACATAATATTCTCCGGGTGTCATTTTTATTGTAATATTTCCATTTTCATCAGTTTTACCGTAATAATAATATTCAACTCTTTTATTTGATTCATTGGATAAATAATCATAAGCGACATAAAATTTTGTATTAGATAGTTTGGTATTATTCTTTAATATGCTAAAATTAACTGTTGGCAGTTCATCCAAATTAAATTCTTGATTAAATGAGCCATTAACAACATTCATCTTAACATCTTTAATAAAATATTTCACTTCAGGTTCAACATAAATTTGTTCATCTTTTGGCATTGAAGCTGTTAATAGTGAAATATAAAATTCATTACCTGCGATTAAGTCATTATTTGAAATAAATATATTTGAAGTACTGCTTGTATTACTAAATGGTATCATCGTATTATTGCCAGCATTTTTGATTAATTGTAATCTACTTTCATTTAAATATTGTCCTTGATATTTTATAGGTAAATTAAGTATTACAAAATTTGAATTATTATTTGATTGTGTTGGTTGCACTACTGTAAATTCCTTTGATACTTTTGTAAAGTTAAATAATGGTCCAAAATCACCCTCAATTTCAATAATATAAGTTTTACCAATTGTAAATTTTTGAAAATCAATATCTAACTGAGTCTGCCAATTATAATTGTTATAATTTTCATATATAATATTCCCAGTTTCTTTATCAATTATCTTTAATGAATTATACTTGCAAGATGTTGTTATTTTATCATTCATGCTATTAAATAATGCAACAGAAATTGATCCAATTTTACTTCCAGTTGGAATATTGTCCCTTAAAAATGATGCTATATTAGAAATATAGAATTCTATATCAGTTATATTATATTGAGATAAATCAATATCTAATTCACTACTGCCACCATTGTAAGTTTTATAAATATAATACTCATAAAAATTATTGTTGTAATATATTGGCATATTTATTGTTATATCTTTTATATTTACTGTACTATTACTTTCGATAACAATACCATTTAATATATCAAATGAGTAGAATTGACCGTTATTTGAAAACCATAAGGATTTTAATTTATCTATTACAAGTTCATTACCATAAATATTTAAACTAATGTTAACTAATGGATTTAGAATTAATTCTTTTTGTTGCACAATCTCATTTGATATGGTTATATTGTCTAATATTGCAATCCTTTCTACATTCTCTTCTGTATATTTAATTGCAACTCTGTAAGTACCAGGGGACATAATTATTCTTATTTTACCTTCATCATCTGTTTTACCTAATAAATGCATATCAAAATTTGATATCTCCGATAAATATATCTCCGCATTCTTTAAAATATTATTACCCTTTTTTGCAACAAAATCTACCACAGGATAATTATCTAAATTTATTTCTTTTATTGTTAGAATATTGTTTGCATCAACATTTAGTTCTTGATTTGTAATATAATAGTTTACTGGTGGTTGAATACCATAAATTGAACTTCGTTCATAATCAGAAATAATATCAATAGTATATTTATATCCTAAATCAAAGTTATAAATGGTTGCTACATATTTCTTCAATGAATCCAAATATTGAAAAGTAGAATTGGTAGAATTCATTGCACTGCCCTTTATTATCACATCAGTAGGAATATCAATTTCGTTTGATTGATATTTTACTTTTAAATATAGCTTTTTATTATCATCGTATACACTAAATGCATAAATAGTAGCATTTATTGTTGTTCCACATGCTTTTATAGTTATTTTATTTTCACCAAGTTCTAACTTGCCTCTATCTAATGTTACTTCAACTTCTCCATTTTGATTAGTAGTGTATGTTGTACCTAATATTTCTATTTGTTCATTAGCAATTGGCTCTTTTGTTTTGGAATTAATAAGTTTAAATTTAATATTATAAGAAGTTTGATAATAATTTATTAAATATGGGTCTGCTATCAC
Organism: Caldicellulosiruptoraceae bacterium PP1; assembly: GCA_041320695.1. Classification (NCBI taxonomy): domain Bacteria; kingdom Bacillati; phylum Bacillota; order Caldicellulosiruptorales; family Caldicellulosiruptoraceae; species Caldicellulosiruptoraceae bacterium PP1. Next base: position 272,837 of record JBGGOQ010000003.1, read on the forward strand.
TTCTGGAACAAAAGAATATTTATCATTATTACATACAATACCATATTCATCTTTGTTCCAAGTGTGGTCAACACTTATTTCATCATCGGTTAAGAATATATAATTTCTTGGTATTTCTATATCTTCGTTTTGGTCTAAATTATCAAATGTAATATCAACATGATACCAACTGTCATCTATTTTCACTGCATTCCATGCATGAGTATCTGTAGTATTACCATTAGTTGCTTGGCCATAAATTATGATGTTTTGTATTCCTAAACGGTTAAAAATCAAACTTGCTGCTTTTGCAATACCTTCGCATACTGCCTTTTTGTTAACAAGTGCCCCATATGCTGTATATGAATCATATGAAATATTATTGTTATTATATCCTTCCCAATCATAACTTACTTCTTTAATTAATCCATCGTGTATTGCTAATACCTTATCATGATCATCTGTAATAGAAGGATTATTAAGGTATTTATTAATAAACTCATTTATAGCATTTTCTAATTGTTGTCTTCTGGCTAACCTTTCTTCTTTGTTAAAAATATACTTAACTTTTATAGCTAACAGATATTTATTGTTCTGGAGCCTTGATATTTTATATTCAAATCCATCATAACCAAAATCAGATATTGCAGGATATTCTTTTAGCAATCTATCATTAATACCTGCCATAACTTCATTTACATTATCAAAATTAATAGAATCATAAAGAGTAATAAAGTTATATTCTTCATTTAGATTATAATATATATCATGAGCTAAAAAGTTATATAGCATATCAACATTATATACTTCTGTTGCAACTACAGTATTTGATATACCATCATCAATGTTTACAGGTGCATATGCAAAAAACATAGTATCATTATATAAAGGTCCCATATATATTCCTAATGTAAAATCATAGTCTCCATTTTGGATATTTTCTGGAATATATAATTGTCCCTTAAACATACCTAAATTGTATTCAAAATTTAATACCTGTAATTCTTTTTCTTGTTTATTTTGATCTTTTAATGAAATCTGTGGAATAAAGTCTTTTATTGTTTCTTCATCATTTGCGTATATAAGAACCTCATATTCATTATCTGTATAAAACTCAACTGTAAAATTATAAACATTATTTGGTTTTAACTTTACTGCAATTGTATTATTTTGATCAAATATATTGGCATTTATTTTGTTTCCAAGGGTTATTGGTATATCAACATTTTGTCCTGCATTAAATACAATTTGACTTTTTATTGGTGTATATTTGTATGTTATATATGAGTCATTGTATTTTTTGGTTATGAAAAATTCATTTATCTTGTAAGAACCATCAGTAATATATATTGATTTATCATTATCAACATTTATTGTATATTTACCATTAATATTAATATCTACTTGGTCTTCACTATTCAAATTTATATCTTTACCAATAACTTTAAAGCTTGTTTCTAATATATTTTGCCAATTTTGAGTAACAGAATTATTATCTTTTAAAGAAATATTTTCTTTTATAAAATATGCTGGCTTTGAGTTAATTTGCATTGTAGCTAAAAGATTATATATACCTTCTGATGCAATTACAGTAAGTTTTCCACTATCATTTGTTTTGCCTATATAAGAATTCTCAAATAAGTTAATATAATTATTATCTTCAATATACACATCAGCATTATTTAATGAATTATCATTATATGTTAAATTGAATACAACTTGACTATAATCATTTGCATCTATTTTTAGCTCTTGATAACCGCCATTAGCCTCAATAGCCTTTGTGATGTAGTAAGAATAATTATCTTTTTGAGCAGTCAATAAAATATTATATTTTTTACCAACAGGTATAATAACAGTTGTTTTTCCATTATTATTTTTATTGCTATCAATAACTTGATGATTCCCATTTTCTAAATTAACAATTTCTAATTTATATTCATCAACCAATTTATTATTTAAATCATTTAGATAAACATCTAATACACTTTCAGTATCTTTAATAGAATACAATAATCCATAATAATCTTTCCCATCAACTTTTATAACAATTTCTTGTGATTGATTAACATTTATGTTAAATGCAGCATATCCTTGGTCATCTGTTTTATAAGTTTTATCTAAAATTGTAACTTGTTTATCTTTTAGTGGTTGATTTTGACTATTTTTTACAAGTACTTTTATTATGTTATCCTTACCTGTTGATATTATTTTGTTATCTACATAAACATTAGCTACAACTATATCAGTTATGTTAGTGTTATTTTCATTGCTATTGTTATTGGAATTGTCATTGCCATTTGAATTATTGTTGTTATTTGTATTATTGTTATTATTGCTACCTGTATTACTGTTATCATTTGAATTATTATTTGTATTGTTGTTATTGTTAGTGTTAGTATTTGTGTTTGTGTTACTATTATTTGTATTATTGTTATTTACAGAACTACCTGTGTTTGTATTATTATTTGCAGTATTATTAGTGCTGGTTGATGTATTGGTATTACTTATGGTTGTTGTAGTGGTATTTGTTCCTGTATTAGTACTTTGGGCTGTATTATTCTGTTGGGTTGAAGTATTTGTATTGCTTGTGTCATTTGTTGAATTATTAACTTGTGCTATGCTACCATTCTTTATCTCAATATTATCTGTATTTTTTACAACTTGATTATTTATTTTAATTGTTGGGGCTTCAGCAACAATCTTTTCTATTGTACCAGCAGCCTTTATATCTGTATCTGAATTCTTTACCACCAATTCTTTTAAATTTGCTTGTTTTGATATATTTACCTCTTTTGCATTTTCGATTAATGCTTTTTCAACCTTACCTTGAATATCTAATTTTGAATTATCTGATTTAACGTTTAATGTTTTTATTTCTGCATTTTCATTGATTACAATATTGTCAGCTTTTGAAATATTTATTTCATCGACTTGACCATTTATCTCAAGTTTTGATTTTTCAGAATTTGATTCTAATTTGGTAATTTTGCTATCTTGGGATACTACAACATTAGCATTCCCGTTAATACTTACATTATCTATATATCCTTTTAGCTCAAGTTTTATCTCTTTTGATGTATTTTCTATAACAATTGATTTAAAGCCATTTGAATTTGAATTATCTTCTATTTTAGCATTAGAGACAACAATAGCCTTTTGAATAACTGTATTTCCTTCTGCAACTAATCTAACTGAAGATTGTTGTTTAGCAACTTTAATTTCATTTATTTTTGAATTTTTTAAATGTATACTATTTTGTCCGCCACCTGCAACAAATAATTTACCATCTACAGTAACACCATCTAATGTAACTGTTCCTTCACCTACACCCTCTGTAATGTATAAATTGCCTTTTACAATAATATCTTTTAGTTCAACATCAGGTGTATTAACAATTGCATTGCCATTAATTGTTTCTTTATTAAAGCTTCCTTTATTATTATATATTTTGGAAACCAATCTACTTATAAGGGTAACAGCTTCTGCCCTTGTTAAAATTCCATTTGGCCTAAATGTGTTATCTTTATAACCTTGTATGTAATTAAAGGTTACTAAAGTATTTACTGCATCTTTAGCATAGTTTGCAATTTGATTTTCATCTTTAAATGCAATGTTTTTATTATTAGTTGATTCAAGGTCAAAGACTTTTTTGAGAATTGTGACAGCCTCTTGTCTTGTGATAGCTTTATTTGGCCTAAAAGTATTATCAGAATAGCCATTCATATAATTTGCAGCTATTTTAACTTGATTATAGAACCAGTCATTGCTTGAAACGTCTTTGAAAGAAATGTTTGATACTTGATTAAACTTAAATATTGAATTAATTATACTAGCAAATTCTATCCTTGTAATTGACTTTTGTGGTTTAAATGTATTATCTGGATATCCATTGATAATTTTAGATTTTGTCAAATTCTCAATAGCACTTTCAGCCCAATGTCCTTTTGTGTCAGAAAAGCTTGCAAAAACACTTGGGATAAAAATATTAATACAAAAAATAAACAATAGAAACATACTAAAAATCTTTTGCATTTTTCTTTTCAATAATATTACCTCCCCTACTCCTTTATTGCATATTTTATCAATACATTTTGCATTATTATATAATTTTAAATGTATATTTGTCAATATTTTGGTATATTAGGATTACTATATTGTTTTAGTGATATTATTGTTTATATTACTGTTAAATTGATTTTATAAGTAATTGTCTTATTTTTCCCATTATAAGCTAAAAGCTATCCCTATTTATAGAGATAGCTTTTATTACTATTAGATTATAAAAGCAATTTTAAAGTGATAATTGTTACAATATTTTATGAATATAAAATGTTTTTACTTTTTTAAATATGTTTATAAACAAAATATATATAATTGCACCTAAAAAGGCCCCAGATACATCTATTAGTACATCTTGTATTTGACTTCCTCTGCCTGGGACAAATATTTGATGAATTTCATCGGTGATTGAGTAAAGAAGGCTTATTAAAATTGATAATATGCTAATATACAAAATTTTTTTATTACTCAAAAATAAGGCATTACATAAAAGTATGCTCAAAATTAAATACAGAAAAAAATGAGCATAATCCCGAACAATATCATTAAGATGTATAACCTTTTTATCTATATATATATTTTTATTTTTAACATCTTTATTTTCAACTATCTTTATAATAGCCTTTGTAGTTTTTTTGCTTAGGTTATTTGATTCAACAGAGGGTTGGGATGATAGGTAGAATATTAGTACCATCCAGAGGAAAACCAAAATCCAGGAAATAATAAGTAAATTTCTTTTGTTTTGTTTCATTATTATAGCACGTCTCCTATAGTCTATTAATATGCTCCATCTCGTTTTAATACTGCTGGAATTGTTTTAAAGAGAATTACAATGTCAAGCCAAAAGCTCCAATTAAGTACATACTGCATGTCCATTTTTAGCCTATGAGAAAAATCTGTATTAGCTCTTCCACTAATTTGCCACAAACCTGTTATACCAGGATGAACCCGCCAAAGTAAACCTTCATATCCTTCACAATCTGGTATTTCTCTAACCATATATGGCCTTGGTCCTACTATGCTCATTTCACCTTTGAGGACATTAATTAATTGTGGTAGCTCATCTAAACTGGTTAATCTTAATAATTTTCCCATCCTTGTTATTCTGGGGTCATCTTTTAGTTTGTGTGATTTTTCATATTCCTCTTTAATCTCGGGATTCTCTTCAAACCACTTCATAAGAATCTCTTCAGCATTTATTACCATTGTTCTAAACTTTATGCATTTGAAAGTCTCACCATTAATGCCTACTCTATCTTGTACAAAAAATATTGGGCCTTTTGAATCGAGTTTAATAAGTATAGAAATTAATAAAAATAAAGGTGATGTTATTAATAAAGCTATAAAGCTTATTGAAAAATCAACAATTCGTTTAAAACGTCCCCCTGGTGTATTTGTAAATATATCTTTTATTTTAAACAAAACAGCATCACCAATAATATCAACATCAAATGGATATCCATAACCTACAAAACTTTCTAACGATAAAATCTTTATATAATTATTTATACAGTAATTTAAAATTGGCTTTATATGTTTTTTCTGAGTTATTATTACAGCTTTTATTTTTTCATTCTCTAAGATTTCATTAATATTTTTTATATTACCCAAATAGCTAAAATAAGCATTATTATCTATATCATTGCTTACATATCCTATTACCTTATAACCTAATTCATAATTATTTAATTTTTGTAATAAACTATTTGAAATTAAATTTACGTCACCTATTATAAGCAAATTTGATAAATTGTTGCCCTTTTTGTATTCATATTTTTGAAATAATAAAAGCATTGATTTGCCAATAATTTGGAACAACAATCCAAAAAATATTATGTATATCATAAGCAGACGCGAAAATCCACTTATCTTTAAAAAGAATGATATTAATAAATAAATTGATATTGAAAATGCAAATGCTTCTATATAATATCTTAAATCTTTTAGAATTGTATTAAAATCATTATGATAAAGCCCTTTTATGTATAAATAGAAAATATCTAAGAATAAAATTACTAGCAAAGTCGAGCAATATTCCAATGGGAGATTAAAACTTGATTTAAACTTAAGTGTTATACCTAAAAGATAGGCTAACATAACACTAAAAACATCTAATAATAAAGCATTACGCCGATAAATCATAGAAAAACCTCCCCCCCCTAAACCATTTCGACAAAATACAACATTTTTCTATATTACATTTCATATTTTTCATTAATTATCATTTATTACATAATGTTAAATTATTTAGCTATTCAATGCTGATATTAGTAATATTTTACTTTATTATTTTATACAAATTAACATAATTAGTCAAGGGAAAATAAATAAACCAGTATTTATATGAGTGTATTTTTGTAAATACTGGTTTATAAATCATTAGATCATTCATAATCTAGTATTCTTAATATAATTGAGCCCATCATTAACCAATGAAAATAAAATTTAAAAATTAATGATTTTAGTTATTTAAATGTTTTAAATCATTAATTTAAAACTCAATTAACTTAGTAAAATATTAATAAATTTCTTGTAATTGTATTCTGCAAAATAATTTTCTTTCCATAATTGTCTACATATATTTCTCATGTTATTATATTCAATATCATCCATATAATAAATTTTTTTAATATATTTAATTAGGTCATATAATATAATATTTGGACTTAATAAAAATCCACATTTATTATTTTGAATTATTTCTCTAGTACCTCCTACATCGGTTGCTATTACAGGTATACCAAATGATAAAGCTTCCATTATTGATACTGGTATTCCTTCTGATTCACTAACATTTATAAATAAATTATAATCATTGTTAAAATAATCTTTTAATATTTCATTATTAGGAATAGCACCTTTGAAAATATAGGTAATATTATTTTTATTTTTTAACTTTATTTCAGCATATTGCTTAATTTCATTAAATAATTCACCATCGCCATAATGTATCCATGTAATTTTAATATCATCAATTAATGAAAGAGCATCAATAATTATATTTATTCTTTTTACTGCTACTACCCATGAACATGAAACAATTTTAAAATCTTTTTTATCTATATATTCTTTAAAGCCATAATCTAATGTTCCTAAACGAGCAACAGTAATTTTTTCTTTTAAATTTGGATATCTCTTTTTTAAATAATTTTCACCATCATTTGAAATAGTAAATACACCATCAATATTATTTAATATAAAATCTCTAAAAGGAATGTAATTATATTTATGTCTATATTCATATAAATCATATCCATGACTTCTTGAATATACTTTTGAATTTTGAAAATATATATTAAGTAAAATAGCAGAATAGGCATGATAATACATCCAATATGAATAAAAAACTATTTCATCATTTTTATTTATACCAATATCCAACAATACTTTTTTGATCCATTTATAATTTTTATAACCATTATATACAAAATTTAATAATTTCTTTATCGTAACTATTTTAAGTTTATTATTTTTAATAAGATTAATCATTTCAATTATAGTATCCTTTTTAAAAACAGCTAATATATAACCCATTGTTTTTTTTATTAATTTAATATTTTTTGATAAATATGTTGGGCAAAACACAGTAACATTATTAGGTATATTTCTTTTTGGCATATGAATATTTGCATTCAATGGAAATATGTATACATCAGTATTATAAAATTTAATTTCTGTTTCTAAAAAAGACTCTTTATTTGTGTATGGAAATAAGTCACATAATATTACAACTTTCTTGGACATTAAAATATCCTCTCTTGTAGAAATATTCTTATATTAAAAATACAAAATTAACAATTCCCTTTTATGCTTATTAATGTGCATTATGACTAAATATATTTATAAAATTTAATATTTCATTAAACTTAATAAAAAATTCATTTTTGATTCTACCGATTGCTCTAATATTATCAGTATTAAGATATTCTTTAAATCAAATATTTATCTTTCTATTTAGTTTTTTTCATTATATATCTACTATAATTCCCCATTTCTTCTATTATTATTAAACACTATGTCTTTTTTGTATTTAATTAATATTCATCATTTGATCTACTAAAGCACATAATATTGTATGAATTATTATTACAATTCGTTTTTAATAACAGTTCTTTTATTAATGTTATTACACATTTATGCTATCATTTATATTGGCTAATATATTGTTATATTCAGTAGAAGTCTACTTTTACAATCTGTTAATATATATTTACTAAACAATCGATTTTATATTTTTACAATTTCTATATATCATTGCCTCATTAAGATATACTATTTCATCTTCAATTTTGCTTTTTTATATAATGGCATAAATAAATAGAATTCTTATTTTTGTTGTATAACCATTTTATTGGTTATAATATTTTACATTTGAATAATTTCTTCTTTTATGTTTTGCACTTAAATATTTCAAATATTTTAAAATAAGCTCTATTAATATTCGCTTTATCCATTATTATACATTTTTGGCTCTTCATTAATAATAATTTCAATTATTTTATCAGTAGCATTACCACTACCAAAATAATCCTTTTGCTTTAATGGTTTCTTTATACAATAAAGAAATTTTAATATTTTTTCTTTATTAGCACCAACCAATATGTTCCATCCATCATTTAATGTTTCTATCCATTCTGTTTCATTTCTTAATGTAATACAAGGTTTTTTTAGAAAAAAAGCTTCCTTTTGTATTCCACCGCTATCAGTAGCTATAATCTTAGCATTATATTCTAAAAATAACATTTCAAAGTAACTTACTGGCTCAAGTATTAAAACATTATTATTAAATTTTAAATTATATTTATTTAAATATCTAGCTGTTCTTGGATGCAAAGGTAATACAATTAACCCTTCATACTCATTAAATGCTTCTACAATATTTTTTAAATTTTCATAGTTATTAGTATTTTCAGCTCTATGTATTGTAGCTAATACATATTCATTATTAATATTAAATTTCTGCAATAAAATATTATTATCTGCAACATATTTAATAAAATGAATTATATTATCATACATTACATCACCAACCCAATAAACACCATCAAATATATTTTCTTTTTTTAAATTTTCTAATGCATTTTCTGTTGGTACAAACAATAATGATGAAAGATGATCAGTAATAACTCTGTTTTGTTCTTCTGTCATATTTTTGTTATAACTCCTCAATCCTGCTTCAATATGCAATATTGGAATATTTAACTTTGATGAAGCAATTGCCGCTGCTAAAGTAGAATTAGTATCACCGTAAATTAAAACCATATTTGGCTTTTGTTCTATCAGTGCTTCTTCTAATTTTATTATCATTTCACCGATTTGTCTGCCTTGAAAATCAGCTTGTACACCTAAATTAATTTCAGGTTGTGGTATTTGTAGTTCTTCAAAAAATATATCAGACATATAATAATCATAATGTTGTCCTGTATGTATAATTACTTCATTATAATATTTTCTTATTTTTCTAGATAATATAGCAGCTTTAATAAATTGCGGTCTTGCACCTAATATTGTACAAATTCTCATAATTATCCTCCGACGTGCATTTTTTAATCTAAAATTCAAATATTTATATTAAGATTCTTTATTATTTATATTTTTATTTATAAATTCAATTACATTCTTCATTTTTTTAGTCCAATTTAAATTTTCCATTGCATAAATAGTTGTATTAAGTCCATTATAATTTTCTCTATAATTTTTTCCAATTTTAGAATAAAAATTTTCCAACTCTAAAAAATTTATATCACTATTATCATTTGGTATATTAAATACAAATATTTCATTATTTAAATCTACATCATAATATCCAATTGCCACAGGTAACCCTTTTGCTAAATATTCTCTTACTTTTAAAGTTGCTGCTTGATTCATATTATTTCTAAATAAGGCTAATGTTCCAATCCCAATATCACATTTTTTGAAAATATCATCTATATAATTTCTATCTTTAATATATCCATAGCATTTTATATTATTATCACTAATTCCTATATTATCATATCCTATAATATGAAGAAAAAATTTATGCTTATTAGGTGCATTTATAAAAGAGTGTATTAATCTATCAATTCCATGCCATGGCAGATTAGGTGACCCAATAAATAACAAATTTATTAGATTATTATTGTTTCTTTTTTCAATAAAATAAATTTCATCATTATCAATACCATTACCTAGTACAAAAAAAGGTTTATTATTAAATTTTGATTCATACTCTCCAATTTCATTCGTAATACATATAAGCCCATTTGCGTAATAAAGATATTTTCTTTTTAAAATCTTTTCACAATAATATTTTATATTTTTATGTAATGATAATTCATCTAAAAATTTTGTTTGTATTTCTACAAATAACGGTGCTATTTCACTTAATTTTTTATGTAAATTTAGTTGGAATCCACAGTCTCTTAAATATATAACATTAGGTTTAAATAATTTTAATTTTTTAATAATTTCTTTTATTAAATATCTAATTTTAAATATTCTTATAATGATATTTTGGGGTTCAAAATTTATATTATTTTTTATATATTTATAAATTTCATCTCTTATTATTTTATTATTAAAAGCAAATTCTTTAATCCCAATTTCTTCGCTAATTATAAATAAAGTTATTTCTATATTATTATCTCTTAATGCATTAATTTGAGATATTATTTTTTTTAATACAGATAATTCTCCAAGATTAAAATTATATTTAAATAAATATGCTATTTTCATAATACGCACCACACTTAAATAATGATTTATTCGCTTTAATTTTTTTAATATTTTTAAAAAACAACTCACAATAATAAAGGTTTATTAATCTATAAACTAATATTTCATAATTCTTCAAATATAAATTAATAATATATCTATTTTTATTTTATTTAGATCATAGTTTTTTAATAATATTTTTATAATAAATATTATACATATTAATAAGGCCAAAAATTATCCACCAAAAACTATTATATTTCATTATAGGCGTTTCTAATATACTTCTTATTAATATGAATATTAAAATAATTAAACATAATATTAAATTTTTAAAATATATATAATCCTTAACATTTTTTTTATAATTATAAATAATAAATTTTATATTTATTACTTGATTATATATACTACTAATAAAGATAAAGATAAATATAATTAAACCTATTAACCCTAAATTAAATAATACATCTAAAAAAGAATTATGTAAATGTGAAGGTATAAAACCAGCCAAACTTATTAAATTATTAATTCCTATTACAGATAATAAATCATTAGATTCAAATCCATATCCAAGTATTGGTTTTTCTTTAAAAGAATAAATTATAAAAGCTTTCCAAATTAAACTACGTCCCGTTAAAGTATCATCACGACCAATTAAATTAAAAATATTATTATCATTTGATAAAGAATATGATATAAAAGCAATTATAGGTATAGTAAAAAATACTATAAAGCTGAACATTATAAAAATTAATTTCACATTTTTATTTAAAATTTTATTATAGTTATAAATAATTAAGAAAATTATTATTGATATAAATGTAGCTAAAACAGCACCTACACAACCAGCATTATTCAAAAAAATAATTGATAAAATAATTAATAAAATATTAATTATTTTATTCTTTTTATTAAAACAAAAATGAATTAAATTCATAACTAGAAATAAACCAGCTATATATGCAAATTGATTTTTATGCCAAAATATACCTTTTAAAAAGATGCCTCTTGGATCTTTCAAATATGCTATATTGGGAAGAAAAATAGCATAAACTAAAGATAATAACATTGTTATATATATCGACTTATAAATTAATTTAAAAATATCATCCATATATAATAAAAATATACTAATAAATACCAATGTAGTACCTAACATTGCAATACTTTTTCTTAATGTTAAAATTGGATTTCCTGACCATAAAAAGCTTAATAAAATAATTAACATAAATAAAAAAATTAAATAAAAATTTAAATTATTTTTTATTATTAAATATGTATATTTCCTTTTATTATATATAATTATAATACTAATAAAATATAATATTGCATTAAATAACTGTAAATAAGTGCTATAGTTATTTGTTTTTGTACTATCATTTACAATAAATAAACCTGCACTACAAAATATTAAATACAATAATATCAAGTAATAAATTATTTTTTTATCATACCAACCTTCTTTAATTAGTATATTTTTCATTTCAATCCTCACATTATTTCAAAATTAAAATTCTCATTTAATTTATTTTTATTATTTACATAATATTTAATTAATATTTTTTATCTGTTAAAGCTAAATATAACAGAAATTTAGCATTTGTAATAACATATCTTTTCCATAATCTTCTAGGTTCTTGTATTAACCTAAATAACCATTCTAAACAAACTTTTTGCATCCATTTGGGAGCTCTTTTAATTCTCCCTGCAAAATAATCAAAACCTGCCCCTACACCAATCATTAATGAATTTATTTTATCTTTATGCTCATACATCCAAATTTCCTGTTTAGGTACACCGAGTCCAATCCATACAAAATCTGGATTTAACTTATTTATTTCTTTTATTATATCGACATCTTCTTTATATGATAATTTTCGAAAAGGAGGTGAATACATACCTAATATTTTTAAATTTGGGTATATTTTTAATAAATTGTTTTTCATGCTATTCAATATTTCATTTGTACTACCATAAAAATAATGAGTATATCCTGCTTTATCAGATATCTCAAATATCTTACTCATTAAATCAGGACCTGTAATCCTTTCTGAATTGATTTTATTTTTTTTTGCTATATATACAAGTGGCATACCATCTGGTAATCTATAAATTGCATTATTTTGAACATTTCTATAATATTGATTTTCATAAGCTATTACTGTCGGATGAACACTACAAATACAAATATATTTACCTTTTAGATTTTGTAGATTGTTTTCAATTACTTTTAATAATTCATGCCAAGAAAAAAAATTTATTTCAGTCTGCAATATCTTATATTTTTCCATTATTTTCCTCCATTAATTTATAATAAATATTTATAAGAAAATCATAATTTTTATTTTCATTATATTTATTAATATATTCATTATAAGCATTTTCACATATTTTTAAATATTTCTCATTATTATTTTTAATAAAATTTAAAATGTTTCTTAATTCTAAAGAGTTTTTAAATATAAATCCATTGAAACCATTTTTTATGATATTATTTATGTTCTTATTATCATAAATAATAACTATTTTTTTTAACGCAAGTGACTCAACAATTATCATAGGAAAACACTCATACCATTTTGAAGGAAAAATAACTGCTAATGAATAATGAATGTACCTAAATAAAATTTCTTGAGATACTGCTCCAAAATACTTTATATTTGTTTTATCTTTTATTTTTTCTTTAATAGTACTAGTTTCAGGTCCATCTCCAAAAATATAAAGATTCAAATCTTTTATATTTTCCCACATATCAATAAGCATAAGTATTCCCTTAGATTTATCTAATCTTCCAGCGTAAACACAATAACTTTGATCTTTTTTAATACTTACTCCATCTATATGTTCATTAATTTTATTTATAAATTCATCTGGAACAAAATTGGGTTTTATAAATACTCTTTTTTTATCTAAAAAATTATGTAATTTATCTTTCATAAAAGGTGTTAATAGAATATAAGCATTAACTTTATCATATGATTTAATAAATGAATTTAATAATAATGTAATTATTATCGATAATGTTGCTATAAATGAATTTCTATAACATTTATATTTTAATGCTTGTAAAATATTTTTATTTAAACAATCTTCGCATATATTATCATTTCTAAACAGTATAGCATTAGGACATACAAATCTATAATTATGAAGTGTTTGTATTACTGGTACGTTCATTTTTTTAGATGCCCAATATACTGAAGAACTAATTAATGGCAATGTATTATGAACATGTACAATATCTATATTATTTTTTTTAATTATATTTTTAATTTCTTTATAAGTCTTAATAGAAAATATTGTATTTAAGAAAAGCTTAATTTTTTTTATCATACCATACTCTACAATTTCTTTATTAAAACGCTCATAAAAAAATACATTATGTCCTCTTTTTTTTAACATAAGAGCTTCATTATTAACAACAACATCTTCTCCACCTTTAATTTGATAATAATTATGTACAATCAAAATATTTAATTTATTTTTCATCTCAACAATCATCTCTCATTTTCAAACATTTTTTATATTATTACAATACCATTCATATGTAGATTTAAGTCCATCAACTAAATTTATTTTTTTTTGCCAACCTAATTTTGTCAATTTATTAATATCTAATAATTTTCTATATGGACCATCAGGATAATTTGTATTAAATACAATTTCACCTTTATAACCTATAACTTCTTTAATAATATTAGCAAGTTCTGCAATTGAAACCTCTTCTCCACTACCTACATTTATCCACATATCACCATCATAATTATTCATTAAAAATAAGCATGCATCTGCTAAATCATCTACATGAATAATTTCTCTCATAGGTTTGCCAGTTCCCCATACTTCAACATATGGGGCATTATTAATTTTAGCATCATGAAATTTTCTAATAAGTGCAGGAATAACATGTGAATTTTTCAAATCAAAATTATCATTAGGGCCATATAAATTTGTTGGTACACAACTAATAAAATTTACTCCATACTGTTTTTTATAATACTGACAAAGCTTTATTCCAGCAATTTTTGCAATTGCATAAGCTTCATGGTTTGAATCAAGATAATTATACAAAAGATATTCTTCTTTTATTGGTTGAGGTACATTTTTAGGATATATACATGAACTTGCTAAAAATAATAATTTCATTACACCATATCTATAAGCACTATGTATAACATTACATTCAATCATTAGATTATTATAAATAAACTCCGCCGGATAAATATTATTAGCATATATCCCTCCTACTTTTGCCGCTGCTAGAATAACATAATTTGGTCTTTCTATTTCAAAAAATTTATCTACAAGATGTTGTTGAGTTAAATCTAATTCCTGATGAGATTTATAAATAATATTTTTATACCCCTGATTTTGAAGTTTTCTTAAAATTGCCGAACCAGCTAAACCTTTATGCCCTGCAATATAAATTTTTTCATCTTTATTCAAACTAATTTACCTCCATTCTTATATATCATTATAATAGACATAAAATCCATTTTTCTTACAATAATAATCTTTTTTTACCTCTTTTATATCCTCTTCTACCATTATTTTCACTAACTCATTAAATGTAACTTTTGGCTCCCAACCAAGTTTTTGTTTTGCTTTTGTAGGATCACCCAAAAGTATATCAACCTCAGTTGGACGATAATAACGTGGATCAACTTCTACTAACACTTTTCCTGTATTAACATCAATACCTTTTTCATTTTCATTTTTACCAATCCATTCAATATGTATATCAATCATTTCGAATGCTTTTACAACAAATTCTCTTACTGTATGAGTTTCACCAGTTGCAATAACATAATCATCAGGTTCATTTTGATTTAATATTAGCCACATAGCTTCAACATAATCTTTAGCATAACCCCAATCACGTTTTGCATCAAGATTACCAAGATATAGTTTTTCTTGCATTCCTAATTTTATTCTTGCAACAGCACGTGTAATTTTACGTGTTACAAAAGTTTCTCCTCTGAGTGGTGATTCATGATTGAATAGTATCCCATTGCATGCATACATTTTATATGCTTCTCTGTAATTTACAGTAATCCAATAAGCATATAATTTTGCTGCTGCATATGGACTTCTTGGATAGAATGGAGTTGTTTCTTTTTGTGGTATTTCTTGTACTTTGCCAAATAACTCACTTGTTGATGCTTGATAGAATCTTGTTTTATCTTCTAATTTTAATATCCTTATTGCTTCAAGTAATCTCAAAGTTCCCAGAGCATCAGCATTTGCTGTATATTCTGGAGTTTCAAATGAAACTTTAACATGACTTTGTGCTGCTAAGTTATATATCTCATCTGGTTGAATCTCTTGAATTATCCTAATTAAATTTGTTGAATCAGTCAAATCACCATAATGTAGATAAAATTTATTATCACTATCATGAGGATCTTTATATAAATGATCAATTCTCTGAGTGTTAAATAATGATGCTCTCCTTTTTATACCATGTACTTCATATCCTTTATTCAATAAAAATTCAGCCAAATAAGCACCATCTTGTCCAGTTATACCAGTTATCAATGCTCTTTTCATAAAATCTACCTTCTTTTTTAACAGTCTATGTTCAATTTTATTTATTTTTCTACAAATCATCAAGCCCTTTTCTGTCGTTTTTTGTCGATATGTTCACAAATATTTACTCCTTCACCTCTATATCCACACCAGGGAATAGTTTACTGAGTAATTCTATTGTATCCTCTTGGGTTTTCTCTTGTTGTATTTCACCATCTTCTTTATAGATATCTGCTTTTATTTCACACTCTTTATTAGTAAGTTTCATAATCACTGATTTGATGTAATCCTTGTTATTTTCAACCAATGTGGTATAAAGGCTAAACTCTTCTGAAAACTGTATTATTAAGGCATCTTTTATTTTAACTATCCCTTCGTTTAAAACCTCATAAATACCTGGCTTTTCTTCTTTTATAGCCTCTTTTATCTCTTCCCATCTATCAAGTATTGTTTTTAAGTCCGAGATTTTATTTTTATTTTCTTCTTTTTGTTCATTTTCTTTTTTATCTATTATACCACTTTTTTCTTCTTTTTTTGATACCTTTTTTTGATTTTCTAACTTTTGTAATATTTCTGGTGTTATTTCTAAGTTTTGATTTTCCAGTTTCTTTTCAAGCTTTCTTACTCTTTCCATTAAGCCCTCTAAAGTATAATCGAGTCTTGATTCTATAAGCCTAATTGTTACAAGCTCTATCTGAACCTTTTGGTATCGAGACCATTTTAGTTGGTTGGATAAATCAACAAAGGTTTTTAGCATTGATACAAGCCTTGATGTTTCAAATAGATTAGCAAAGTTTTGAACCTTTTTCTTTTCATCTTCCATTAAATCAAGTATCTCTTGGCTTGCTCCAAGCCTTATTACAAGTGAGTTTCGTAAAAGCTCCACTGCATCCTCTACAAATGAAACCAAATCATACCCTTCAAGGTATAATTTATTTATAATTTCAAGAGCTTTTACTGTATTTTTGTTTATAACTGCATCAAAATAGTCGTATGTTGCCTCTTTTGCTGATATGCCAAGTAGGTTAGAAACAAATTGATATGTTATCCTACCTTCTTCCATCATAGTGCATCTTTCTAAAATGGTTAGAGCATCACGCATTCCGCCTTCTGCTTTTTTTGAAATAAGGTTTATGGCATCTTCATCAATGTCTATATTCTCTTTTTTTGAAATAAAGATTAGCCTTTTTGCAATATCAGCTGTTGAAATTCTCTTAAAATCAAACCTTTGGCAGCGTGATAGTATTGTAGCTGGAACCTTTTGAATATCAGTTGTTGCCAAAATAAAGATAACATGTTCAGGTGGCTCTTCAAGAGTTTTTAAAAGTGCATTGAAAGCACCAGTTGAAAGCATGTGAACCTCATCTATTATATATACCTTCTTTTTGCAGTTAGAAGGGGGGTATCTTACCTCATCTCTTATTTGCCTAACATTATCAACACCAGTATTAGAAGCAGCATCTATCTCTACTACATCAATTGTTTTTTCTTCTAATATGCTTTTGCAGTTTTCGCATTGGTTGCAAGGGTTACCATCTTTGGGATTTAGACAGTTTACTGCACGGGAAAGAATCTTTGCAGTTGAGGTCTTACCTGTACCCCTTGGCCCAAAAAAGATATATGCATGTGATATTTTATTGAGTTTAACTTGATTCTTTAGTGTCTTTACAATATGCTCCTGTGCTACAACATCTTCAAAAACTTGAGGTCTATATTTTCTATAAAGTGCAAGATGCATAAAAATACCAGCTCTATAAAACCTATAAATATCTAAAATTATCTATAATATTTATAGATTTTACTCATACACTCAAGCTATTTAGCTTAGTGTACATAATGGCATTTCTCTGCAATGCCATACCGTA